>JAICMB010000422.1 GCA_025929455.1 Bryobacteraceae bacterium
GGACTGCTGCACCGAACGGCCGAACACCAGTGAATCGGGACGCGAAAAATAGACATGCTCGAAGATGCACTGCGAGCGCGGGCTCTGCGGCGCGTAACGCTCGCGAGTGATGCCTTCGGGACCGACGCAGACCATTTCACCCGCATCCACATCGCCCTCGTACGTCGCGCCGATCAGGTCAAACGCGCAGGTTTCGGACGCGAACACATGCGCGGTACGGCCGTCGCTGAGAGGCAGCGTGCCGTACGCCAGCGGCCGGAACCCGAGCGGGTCGCGCGCCACGATGATGCGGTCCCCGGCCAGAAATACGAGCGAATACGCGCCTTCGAGTTGCAGCAGCGCCTCGCGTAGCGCGCCGGAAAGAGTCCGTTCGCGTGAAAGCGCGACGAGATGGAGAATCACTTCGGTGTCGCTCGAGGCTTGGAAGATAGAGCCCTGGCGCTCGAGCTCGCGGCGAATCTCGCCGGCGTTGGTGATGTTGCCGTTGTGCGCGACCGCAATCTTGCCTTTGTTGCAGGTGACTGAGAACGGCTGCGCGTTGCCGAGCACGGTGTCGCCCGCGGTCGAATAGCGCGTGTGCCCGATGGCATATTCGCCGGGCAGCCCGTTAAGAACGTCGGGAGTGAAGATGTCCGCCACGTGGCCCATGGCCTTGTAGCAATCAATATTGCGGCCGTTGCTGCTGCAGATGCCGGCGCTTTCCTGGCCGCGGTGCTGCAGCGCGTACAGGCCGAGGTAGGCGAGATTGGACGCTTCGGGGTGACCGTGTATGGCAATGACGCCGCACTCCTCGTGCAGCTTGTCATCGCGAGCGGGCATTTCCGGCTTACAAGGCGACGAACTCATTTGCGTGTAGTGCCTCCCCGAGAGCGTTTTCCCATGCAGACTTCAGATCGGATATCGCAGCGTCGATCACAGTGGAACCGTTTACAGCAACGGACACACGTCCCGCGCAGGTTTCGCCGATGCGAACGGCGGCGACGTTCAGGTCCTCGGCGACGCGCTCCACCGCGGCGGGAGTCGCCGTAGACACCAGGATTCGCGAGGGACCTTCGTGGAACAACAGGAACTCCGTACCAAGCTCGGAAGAAAGGGATAAGCGCGCGCCGGCGCCGCCGGGACCGAACGAGCATTCCGCGACTGCGACGGCCAGCCCGCCATCGCTCAGGTCGTGCGCGGAGTCCGCCAGCCCCTCTCTTACGATGCGCCGGATAGCCGTCTGGACACGCTTTTCGTAATCCATGTCGAGGGCGGGCGGCAGTCCCCACATACTGTTGAAAACGACCTTGGCGTACTGGGTTCCACCGAAGCGCTGCATGTCGCACGCGCCCTCGCCGCCGAGCAGGACGATAGTGTGCCCGGGCTGCTGAAAGTGCATGGGCAGCGGCGGCGTAGTGGGCAGCCGGCCCACGATGCCCATCACCGGCGTGGGGAAAATCGCTTCGCCGAGCGTTTCGTTATATAGGCTTACGTTGCCGCCCGTGATGGGCGTGCCGAAGAATTCGCAGGCTTCGGCCATGCCCTCGATGGAGGCCACCAGTTGCGCCATGATGCCGGGCCGCTCGGGGTTGCCGAAGTTGAGATTGTTGGTTGCGGCGACAGGCTCAGCGCCGACGACCGAAAGATTGCGGCAGCACTCCGCCACCAGCAGCCTGGTTCCTTCGCGGGGATCGAGCGCGCACCAGCGGCCGTTGCCGTCGAGCGCCATCGCGATGGAAGTGCCGGTCTCTTTGATGCGGATGATGGCGGCGTCCGAGCCCGGGCCCTGCACGGTATTGGTACGAACCGTGTAGTCGTACTGCTCCCAGATCCAGCGTTTGGAGCAGATGTCGGCGGAGGCCAGCAACTTCTTCAGCGCGGTTTCGGGCGGTTCGGAAAAACGAAGCCAAGCGGGCGGGTCGAGCGGGGCGGGGCGGTACGGCTCGGTGTGGGGCCGATCGTAAAGGGGGGCTTCGTCGGCGAGAATGCGGTTGGAAATCTCGGCGACGACTTTGCCGTGATCCTTCACGCGCAGCAGGCCGTCGGCCGTTACCGTGCCGATGGTGACCGCATCGAGGCCCCACTTGCGGAACACGCGGAAGACCTCTTCCTCGCGACCATGTTCGGCCACGATGAGCATGCGTTCCTGCGATTCCGACAGCATGATCTCGTACGGGCTCATGCCAGTTTCACGCTGTGGGACGAGCGCGAGATCGATCTCGATGCCGGTTTCGGCTCGGCTGCCCATTTCGCAAGTGGAGCAGGTCAGGCCCGCGGCGCCCATGTCTTGTATGCCGACGATCGCGCCGGTTTTCATGGCTTCGAGACACGCTTCGAGCAGCAGTTTCTCCATGAACGGATCGCCGACCTGCACGTTGGGGCGCTTTTGCTTCGATTCTTCGGTGAACTCAGCGGACGCCATGGAGGCGCCGTGAATGCCGTCGCGGCCGGTCTTCGCGCCGACGTAGATGACGGGATTGCCGATGCCCGATGCGCGGCCGTAGAAGACTTCGTCATGGCGGAACACGCCGAGCGCGAACACGTTCACCAGCGGGTTGCCGTTGTAGCACTCCTCGAACACGCACTCCCCGCCTACCGTGGGCACGCCGAAGCAGTTTCCGTAGTGCGCGATGCCGCTGACCACGCCTTCGAGGATGCGGCGGTTGCGCTCGCTGGTGAGCGGGCCGAAGCGCAGCGCATCCATGACCGCGAGCGGGCGCGCGCCCATCGTGAAGATGTCGCGCAGAATGCCGCCGACCCCCGTGGCCGCGCCCTGGAACGGCTCGATGAAGCTGGGGTGATTGTGTGACTCGATTTTGAATGCGATGGCGTAGCCTCCGCCGATATCGATGATGCCCGCGTTTTCGCCCGGGCCTTGCAGCACCAGCGGGCTGCGCGTGGGGAGCTTCTTCAGGTGTAGCCGCGAGCTTTTATAGGAGCAGTGCTCGCTCCACATCACGCTGAAGATGCCGAGCTCGGTGGTAGTAGGCTCACGGCCGAGCAGCTCCACGATGCGCTCGTACTCGGCGGCGGTCAGGTTGTGGCTTTGGAGGAGGTCGGCGGCGATCATGTTTAGCTCGTCACCATGTGGTTTCGTCTTATCGACTGAGCACTGGAACTGCGGATGCGACCGATTGCAGGATCGCGAGGCCGTCGGAGCAGCCCATCAACGGCTCCGTGGCGCGTTCCGGGTGTGGCATCATGCCGAGAACGTTGCGCGATTCATTCACAATTCCCGCGATGTCGCGCAGCGACCCATTGGGGTTCTCGACGTAACGCAAGACGATGCGGTCGTCCGCTTCCAATTGATCGAGGGTGCGCTCATCGGAAACATAGCAGCCTTCGCCATGCGCGACCGGCAGCATGAGAATCTGCCCGCGTTCCGCGGCGGAGGTGAACGGGGAATCGGTAGTCTCGACGCGGACGCCGACAGGACGGCAAACGAACTTGCGGCCCGCGTTGCGGACCAGCGCGCCCGGCAGCAGCCCGGTTTCGACCAGGACCTGAAACCCGTTGCAGATACCCAGCACAAGGCCCCCTTCAGCCGCGAATTTTTTCACCGCCTCCATGACGGGCGAGAATTTCGCGATGGCGCCGCAGCGGAGGTAATCGCCGTAGGAAAAGCCGCCCGGGAGAACGACGGCATCGACATCGCCGAGCGAGGCGGAGTCGTGCCAGATGAACTCGGCCGGATGGCCAAGGTTGCTCGAAACGGCATACCAGGCATCGTGATCGCAGTTACTGCCCGGGAAGACAACAACGCCGAATTTCATGGGGGAAATTCAATTTTAGCATGAGCGGCCGCGCATTCCACGCGTCCGCGGCGGAAAACTATGCGGGCGTGGCGGTTTTCTTGCGTGAAGCGCGGCTGTTCTCGGCCGGCGGCTGGCGGTCGCTCTTTTTGAGGGACGGCATGACGTTCGAAAGCACGAATTTTTTCTCGCCGTGATCGTCGAATTTGATGCTGATGTAC
>JAICMB010000108.1 GCA_025929455.1 Bryobacteraceae bacterium
CGCATCTCTTCGAGCGCCATGTTCAGCTCGAAAACTTCCTCGAGCAGCTCAGGTGGAACGTCCTTTGAGCGCTGCTCGCTGAGGTCGAAGCCCTCCTGCGCGAGCACGTAATGGGCGCGCTTCACGGGGTCGCGCAACGTGCGGTGCGCGTCGTTCAGGACCGAAGAGGCCTCCAGCGAATAGCCGCGCTCGCGCTCGGTTTTGCGCGTATAGCGGTCCGGATGCAGTTCGCGGCTGAGCGCGTAAAAACGCTCCTGCAACACGTCATCAGATAAAGCGAGTTTGCGCGGAAGCCCAAGCAGCCGGAAGTAGTCGCGCGGCGGCTCCTGCAGCGACTTACATGCCGGACAGAACACCGCGTCTACAGACTGGCCGCAGTTCCAGCAGGTCACGCCGAGAAGGACGTTCCGCAGCCGCACTTCTTCTTGGCATGCGGATTATTGAACACGAACCCGGACTGCATCAGCGTGTCTTCCCAGTCGAGAGTCATGCCGTCCAGGTACAGCATGCTCTTGGGGTCGACGAACACCTTTACGTCCTCGAACTCGAAAACGTAATCCTTCGGGCGCTGCTTGCCGTCGAACTTGAACTGGTAGCTCAATCCCGAGCAGCCGCCGCCGAGAACGCCAAGACGCAATCCGCCCGTGACACCCTGCTTTGCAAACGCTTCACGGATCTTGGCGACGGCTTTCGGTGTCACCTCGACATGGCCCTGACGGGGCTCCGTTTCCGCGTTGCTGCCCAGAACCGTCACGCCGAAACTTGCTCCGTCTGCCGCGTGCCCGCTTTCTTTTTGTAGTCGGAAATAGCGGCTTTGATAGCGTCTTCGGCCAGCACCGAGCAGTGGATCTTCACGGGCGGCAAGCTCAATTCGTTCACGATGTCCGTGTTCTTGATCTGCATCGCCTCGTCTACCGTCTTGCCGTGCAGCCATTCGGTGGCGAGCGAGGAGCTCGCGATCGCACTCCCACAGCCGAAGGTCTTGAACTTGGCTTCTTCGATGACGCCCGTCTCCGGGTTCACCTTCACCTGCAGCTTCATCACGTCGCCGCACTCCGGCGCGCCCACCATGCCGGTGCCGACGTTCGGATCGCTCTTATCAAGCGAGCCGACGTTGCGCGGATTGTTGTAATGATCGAGAACTTTGTTGGAATAGGCCATTTCGCTTCTTCTCCTTTATTTACCGTGTTTTCGCGTGGCGCTCAATGCGCCGACCACTGCATTTTCGCCAGATCCACGCCTTCTTTTGCCAGCTCATACAGCGGCGACAGCTCGCGCAGTTTCCTCACTACGTCCACCACTTTATCGCCGACGTAATCGACTTCCTCCTCGGTGTTGAACCGCCCCAGGCCGAAGCGGATGGAGGAGTGCGCCAGATCGTCGCCTGCTCCCAGCGCCTTCAGCACATAGCTGGGCTCCAGCGTCGCCGAGGTGCACGCCGAGCCGCTCGAAACCGCCACATCGTTGATGCCCATCAGCAGCGATTCGCCTTCGACATACGCAAAGCTGATGTTCAGGTTATTCGGCAGGCGGTGCTCCATGGTGCCGTTGATGTAGACTTCATCGAGCTCCGCGAACAGCTTGTCCTTCAATTTGTCGCGCAGATACAACATCCGCCGTGCTTCCTCTTCCATTTCGGATTTGCACAGCGCACACGCCGCGCCCAGGCCGACGATACTGGGAACGTTCAGCGTTCCGGAGCGCATGCCGCGCTCGTGCCCGCCGCCGTCCATCTGCGCCGTCACCTGCACGCGCGGGCTCTTGCGCCGCACATACAGCGCGCCCACGCCCTTCGGCCCGTACATCTTGTGCCCGGAAATCGAAGCCAGATCGACGTTGTCCTTAATCACGTTCACCGGCACTTTGCCCACCGCCTGCGTGGCGTCTGTATGGAACAGCACGCCGCGCTCCTTCGCGATCTTGCCGATTTCGACAACCGGCTGAATGACGCCGATTTCGTTGTTGGCGTACATGATCGTGATCAGGATGGTCTTGTCCGTGATCGCGTCCCGCAACTGATCGAGATCGACGAGCCCGTTCTGCTGCACCGGCAGATAGGTGACGCGAACGCCTTCCTTCTCGAGATGCTTGCAGGTGTCGAGAATGGCCTTGTGCTCGGTCGCCGCCGTGATGATGTGATTGCCGCGCTCGGCATACATCTGCGCGACGCCTTTCACGGCCAGGTTGTCGGATTCGGTGGCGCCGCTGGTGAACACGATTTCCTTCGAGGTGGCGCCAATCAGGTCCGCGATCTGCTTGCGCGCCTTCTCTACCGCCTCTTCGGCCTCCCAGCCAAAGCTGTGATTGCGGCTCGCCGCGTTGCCAAACAGGTCGGTGAAATACGGAGTCATCGCGCTCAGAACGCGCGGATCTACCGGCGTGGTGGCATGGTTGTCCATGTAGATCGGCAGTTTCATATCAATTCCTTGGCAGTCTCCCCGGGTCCTTCCAGCGCGTAAAGCTGCGCTGGGGCGGGCGCGCGGTCTCCACACTCCTCCTGGCTCATATCCCAAATACTGATGCTCGAAAGCAGACGGAGGATTCCTTCATGCACCCTGCGCAGCGGCTCACGCACGTTGCAGCGGTCCGAGTGGCTGCAAAACCCGTGCTCGGTGAAGCATGGTGTCAACACGATCGGCCCGTCGATCGTCCGAATCACCTCGAGGGCCGAAATATCCTTGGCATGGCGCGCCAGTTTGTAGCCCCCGTTGGTGCCGTGCTCGGAGCGCAGAAAACCTTGCCGCGCGAGCTTTTGGAGAATCTTAGCGAGCAGCGGCGACGGGATCCCGTAGGAGTCCGCGATCTCCTTGGCGCTGGCGCTTTCGGGCGCACAGACGGCGAGGTGCTTGAGGGCGATCAGCCCATAATCGGCCTTTTTGGTGAGCTTCAACATCGGCGCCACACAGTAACGCGGACCGAATCGGTCCTACTTGCCATTATGGACCCGCCGACCTACTCCAGTCAATCACAGTATTTTCAGACAGATGCGGTCGGAATACCGGTACGGTAGTTCCGGCCGCGCATTCGGAAGGCCGTGGTAAACTGAAGCGATTATATCCTGCCCGGGGCACTGTCTATCTAGACGACAATGATCCGCATTTTCCGAGTCTTTATTCCGGCCAGTGTTCTAGCGCTCCTCGTCTCGGAAGCCGTCCTGATCTTCTGCTGCTACGTCCTGGCGAGCTTTCTCGTGCTCGACACGGACCCCGGGCTGTTTCTGCTGTACGAGGGCGGTTTCGGGCGCATTGCGATCGTGGTTGCCTGCGTAATGCTAGGCATTTACTTCCACGACCTTTATACCCGCTTTCGGATCAAGTCCCGCACCTTGCTGCTGCAGCAGCTCTGCCTGGTGCTGGGGATTGCATTTCTGACGCAGGCGCTGCTGAGTTATCTGAAGCTGCAGGAGTGGATTCTGCCGAAGTGGATGATGATCGTCGGCTCCGGCCTGGCGCTGATCGTCATGCCCGCGTGGCGCATCCTGTACGCCAAAGTTGTACTGAAGGCGCTCGGCTCCGAGCGCGTGCTGTTTGTCGGCACCTCCAGTCTGGTTGCGGAGATTACGGCTCAGATAACGGACCGTCCGGAGTTGGGATTGAAACCGCTGGGATACCTGGACGATGGCGCGCACGACAGCTTTGAAACGGAACCCGCTGACCGCAGGCGCGCCGCTGAAGCCCCGGCTTATGACGCGGAAACGGCCATCGCGCTGGCGCCCGCGCGAACCGGCGAACTGCAGTACATACCGCGTCTCGGCGAGGTGCGCCAACTAACCGCCATTGCCGCCGAGTTGCGGCCCGAGCGCATCGTAGTCGGCATGTCCGAGCGGCGCAACCGCCTGCCCGTTCAGGAACTCCTCGACCTGCGCTTTTCCGGCATCCAGATCGAAGACGCGCTGGCCATGTTCGAAACCGTGTTCGGCCGCGTCTGCACACGCGAGCTACGCCCGTCGCAATTGATCTTCACGAAAGAATTGGGCCCGCGTCCGAACCGTGTGGTCTGGCAGTCGATTTACTCGTTCGTAATCGCGCTGATTGGAACTGCGATCGCCTCGCCGATCATGCTGCTGGTTGCGATCGCGGTGAAGTGTACCTCTGCGGGGCCGGTGCTATACCGGCAGAAGCGCGTCGGCCGCAACGGTTCCGTTTTCACGGTGTACAAATTCCGGTCCATGCGTGCGAATGCCGAGGCGCGCACCGGCGCCGTGTGGGCGAGCCGCGACGATCCGCGTATCACGCCTATCGGCAAATGGCTTCGCAAACTGCGCCTAGACGAGTTCCCGCAGTTGTTCAACGTTTTGCGTGGGGAGATGTCGATCGTCGGCCCACGGCCGGAGCGTCCTGAGTTCGTGCAGACGTTGGCCGAGCGCATTCCGTATTACCGCCAGCGCCACTGCGTCAAGCCGGGCATCACCGGCTGGGCGCAGATCAACCACAAGTACGGCGACACCATCGAGGACACCGTCACCAAACTCGAATTCGATCTCTACTACATAAAGAACCTCGCTCCCAGCCTCGACGCCTACATCATTTTCCAAACCCTCAAAGTGATGCTGCTGTCGCGCGGCGCCCAATAAAGACAGAATCTCCGCTGCGTGCGCACTCCAGTGGGGCGGCCGGTCTTGCCGCTGTCCCTCAGCTCATGGCAAGCGTGCCGGACCCGTTTCGATGTTCGCCTTCCGCGCCAGCATTGCCGCAAGCGATCCCGCTTTACGTTAGCGATCCCGCTTTACGTTTTGGTTGTAACCCGCGCATGGGCAGGGTCGAAAATTCGCTGAGCCATCGTGCGGCGGCAGACGAGGCGGGTTGGGAACCCGCCGCAGGCTTACAGCTTGCCCCACGACGGAATCGGCCCATGCTGCGAAAAAAATGGGATGTAGTAGCACATTGTTTTCATGAAACTACCCCGTGGACCGCATGATGGTGGAGCCCGCGCGTTTTCTCGTGCGGACCATGGCGGCCGCGGGCCGAGTATCGCTTTTTGTATGTTGCGGGATCGATGCGCAACCAGTGGAAAGGCGCACCGCACGCGACAGAAATTCCGTTCGTCTTCGATACTGTTGCGCCTAAGTGTGGCGATAAGCTGACACCCCAAGACGAGAAGATCGGGCAGGCGTCCAACGCATGCTGGGTTGCATTTGCCAAAGCCGGCAGACCGGATGCCGCGGGCGGTCCGGAGTGGCCGCGCTATGACACGTCCCGAGATATTCTGCTGAATTTGCGGAAACCGGCCCGGTCGCCCAGCCCGATACCTGGAAGGCACGGCTGGACCTAGTAGAGGACTCGCAGTCAGTCATAACTAAGCTACACGCGGCCGTTCTACACAGGAACGGTCCGACGTGTGCACCGACAGCCGTAGGGGAAAATCACCCTCGAACAGGAGTGACATTAATGAGAAAGAAACTTCTCGGATTTGCTTTTTCGGCTGCACTGGCGACGGGAACGTGCGTCTTCGCACAACAAACCGGCGCCAACAATCCCACCAATAATACGAGTACGACAACGAGCTCGCAAACGCCTACGACTAACAATGCCAACAACGGGTCCATGCCGGCCGCAACACCGGCTGCGGGACAGAACACTACTAACCCGAACAATTACAACAGCAACAACCCGAACGCAAACACTAACAACAACAAGGCCACGAACTCCAATGCCAATTCGAATAACGGCTACGCCAATGACAACGGGGTGAACGGAAACAGTTCCAACGCGAACGGCACGCTTCCCCACACGGCAAGCGATGCCCCGCTCTTTGGCCTGGCCGGGTCCATGGCGCTGGGCTTGGGCTTCATGCTTCGCCGCCGCCGTTTGCAGAAAGCTCCAGCTTACCGCTGACTGTAAGAGATCTGAGGAGACCCGTAACGGCCTCCTATTTCTGTACATAAAGAAAAACCGGCCGCGAAACGCGGCCGGCGTAAATGGAATTTATTCCTGCCTTTACCTTTTCACTGTTCCCAGTTCCAAAGCACGCTCGTTGACCATCGACTCAGCAATTTGCGTAAGTTTCTGGTCGGCCATCTTCTCTTCTTCCAGCGTTTGTTCGAGCAGGCGAGCTGCATCGTTGTAGCCCAACATCTGTGCGAACGTGCGCGCCGTGCCGTAGCCGGCCATCTCGTAATGTTCAACACGGTTTCCGGCGGCGATCAAGCCCGCATCACGAAGCGGCGATTTGTCGACGTCGTCGACCACATCTTCCCCCTCGCTGATGAGTCCTTTCATGCCGTCGCAGGACTCGCCGCCGCTCTTTTGATCGATTTGCGAGAAGATCTGCTCCAGACGGGCAACGTGGCCTTTAGTCTGTTCCAGATGCATGTCGAACGCCTGCCGCAGCCGGTCCGAGGAAGACGCGCTGGCCATCTTCGGAAGCGCTTTGACGAGCTGCTTCTCGGCGTCGTACAGGTCCCGAATCTGCTCCAGGAACAAATCCTCCATGGTTTCGATTTTCATTCAGACACTCCTTTCTGAAGATCGGAATTATCCCAACCTCTTATGTGCAAGCGAGGGGCCAGCGCCCCAGCGTAACGGTTAAGCGCGAAACGGTGTTTGCAGGGCGATTCCGGCGGGTGTCGCGCTATGCTCGAAGCATGAAGGCCGACTCTGGACTGGTGACCGTTTTCCGATCCATGGATACGAACGCGCGCGACGATTGCGACACCATCGTCGACCTGCTAAGAGCGGCCGGTCTGTCCCCCGTGGCGTCCGACGACAGCGCGCCAGGGGTGCCCGAAGGAGCCTACGAAGTGCAAGTCCCGGCAGACCAGGCGACGGAAGCCGACCGGATCGTTGCCGACCACCCGCTGCCCGACGAAGTGGAAACGGTGGACGACTCCTCGGACCTGGACCTGTCGGAGCCGATTTATCACTCTGAAGGCAGCACGACAGCGGAGTTCGAGGCCAACGCCATCAAGTCTGTGTTGGAATCGAACGGCATCGCCGCCATCATCGTAGGAGATACCGTGCTGCCGAACATGCCCTTTGAGGTGCGAGTGGCGGCCGAGTATGCGCCTCGCGCACTGCAAGTGCTCGAAGACGCGCAACGGGGCGGCGCGGAGGCGGCTGACGAGGCCCAGGCAGCGCAGGAAGAAGAGTCGCGCGCTCGCGAGAAGCGCGCCGCCGAACGGAAGCAGTGAGGACAGCGACGCCGCGCGGCAGCGCAAAGACGGCAAAAGGGCCCGCAAACGCTGCGGGACGCACGCGGGGGAAACGGCCGCGGCTATTCCTGATCGACACCTACGGCTTCATCTTTCGCGCGTATCATGCGCGAGCGCGCACCTCCTCGCCGCCGATGCGCACGTCCACCGGCATTCCGACCGAAGCGGTTTACATCTTTCACAACATGCTGCGGAAACTCCGCACGGAATACAAGCCGGAGTTCATGGCCGCCGTGTTCGAGAGCGGAAAAACCTTTCGCGAGGAGCAGTTCGCCGAATATAAAGCCAATCGCGCGGAGATGCCCGACGACCTCCGCCAGCAGATCGGTTACATCCGTGCTCTGCTCGACGCCATGCGTGTGCCTGTTCTGCAATACGAAGGCTACGAAGCCGACGATGTCATTGGTGCGATCGCGCAGGGTGCGTCCGAGCAGGCCGATGTGGTTATCGTTTCGAGCGACAAGGACATGATGCAGCTCGTCAGCGAGCAAGTCAGCATGTTCAACCCCGCGAAAGACGACGCCTGGTACGATCCGCTCGCGGTGGAAGCGTTTATGGGCGTAAAGCCGGAACAGGTGGCGGACCTGCTCGCGCTCATGGGCGATACGGTGGATAACATCCCAGGCGCTCCGGGCATCGGCGAAAAGGGCGCGCGCGACATCGTGGCCAAGTTCGGCGCGGTGGAGGCGGCGCTGGAGCGGGCCGCGGAGGTCGAGCGCAAGATGTATCGCGAGAGCCTGCAGAGCCATCGCGACCGCATCCTGTTGAGTAAGCGCCTGGCGACGATCGACACGTCCGTGCCTGTCGAATGGGAGCTGCAGGCGTTGGCCCTGCAGGAAGCGGACACGGCGACGCTGCGCAACATCTACAAAGAGCTCGAGTTCACCAGCTTGCTCCGCGAGCTTGCGCCGGCAGACGATTCGCACACGCGTGATTACCAGACCCTGACCACGCGCGAGGACGTCGATTGCTATCTGGCATCGATACCGGGCGGCGACGAGATCGCAGTGGCGGTGCAAACGGCGGGCGACGGCGAGCTACCGCTAACAATGGTGGGCATCGCCGCCACGCCCGGGCACGCGCGCGCATTCTCGACGGAGCTTCTCGACGCCGCGCAGGCCATGCTCGAAGACGCCGGGCGCAGGAAGGTTGCGCACGACGTGAAAGCGACCGTAAGCGCGCTCGCGCCGTACGGCGTTGAAGCAGCGGGGTTCGTGCACGATGTCATGTTGTATGCGTTTCTGCTGTCGGCCGATCCGTCCGGGTGCGCGGCCGACGCGTTGGCCGAGCGCTTTCTCGACCGGCGCCTCTCCGCCGCTGCCGAACAGCAGGCCGACTGCGCCCTGACGCTGGCGCCGCGTCTGGCGAAAGAGGTCGACGAGGCCGGCCTTCGCGAGGTTTACACCACCGTCGACCTGCCGCTCAGCTACGTGCTGGCGCGCATGGAGCAGACCGGCATCCGCATCGACACCGAGGTGTTGCACCGCCTCGCCGAGCGCATGCAGGTGGACATGGAGCGCATCTCGGAGGAGATCTACGCGCTCGCGGGCAAGCCGTTCAACATCAACTCGCCGCAACAGTTGGGGAAGGTTTTGTTCGAAGATCTCGGCTTGCCCGCGCCGGTGCGCTACGGCAAGGGGAAGACGATCTCGACAGCGGCGGACGTGTTGGAATCGCTCGCGGAGCAGCACGAGATCGCGCGCAAGGTGCTCGATTACCGGCAGCTCTCAAAG
>JAICMB010000113.1 GCA_025929455.1 Bryobacteraceae bacterium
CGGGCGAGAGGAATGACGTTGCAACGCTTTTGAAAGCTGGTTTAGAATCATGACTGTAGCAAGTCGGGGCGTAGCGCAGCCTGGTAGCGCACCTGCCTTGGGCGCAGGGGGTCGGGAGTTCGAATCTCCCCGCCCCGACCACTTCAATCAACAACCCAAGGCACTCCGCTGCGTCAATTCTGCACGGCGTTGCCCACAGCACCCTGCTGATCGCGGCATGCGGGACATGACGTCACGCTGGTTTGGATACACGCCGGCGTTTACCGGCGTCGACCTGCGCTGAGCGCGTACGCGACTGCCGTGCCGAATCGCATATCAAGGTACGCGCTTGGTCCTAAGCACTCACACTTAGGACGCACATAAGCCCATTTTCCCCTTACGGCGCACACGACTAGCTCTAATCCAGTGCGAGCAGCACGCCGATAGATGCAGTGACCTGTATCTGAAAAGCGACCACAAGTTCGCTAACGCGACCTCGTGGCGTGTCACCAACGCGTACTTTACCCGGCAACAGGTATTTCGATCAGCCACCTAAGCCAGCATTACACAACACACACACTTGCAAAGGACACTCACGACATGAAAGCTCACCGTAGCTTACTGTACATCACATCGCTCCTAACATTAGCGACCCAAACGTCACGTGCGCAGCCATATGCATACGCGCTGAATGCGGGGAATGGCTCCGTCGCCATTGTAGACATAGGCGCCGGCGCTGTGAAAAGTACGATCCGTGTACCCCCTTCCTCCGCCGGTATGGCCGTATCTCCAGACGGGTCCATGCTGTACACAACATCGACCTACTATGGCACCGTTACGGCCATTAGAGCAGCAACTGCCACCGTGACCGCTACGATAAAGGTTGGAAACGTTCCAACCCACACCGTACTGAGTCACAACGGAGCCCGCCTGTATGTACTCGCGCAGCAGAGCAACTCCGTCGTTGTGATTCGGACGACTGACCACAAGGTGGTAAGGACGATTGCAGTTGGCTTGTGCCCAACGGCGCTCGCGCTTAGCGCTGATGGGGGGACGTTATATGTGGCGAATATGTGGTCCAGCACTGTATCCGTCATTGACATTGCAACCGGCCGTGTTGCGAATACATTTAAAACCGGCATTGCGCCAACAGCGCTCGCGCTCAGCCCCGATGGCCGGCGCATTTACGTTGCTACCAGCGGCGACAACCTTGTTACGGAATACGACGATCTCGGCCGCCGGGTCGTCAGTACGAAAGCGGGCGCGTACCCAGCGGCGCTGGCCATTACACGCGACGGACGGGAATTGGTGGTGGCAAACGAGAATGGCGGCAGTGTTTCGATTATTGACACCATCGCGAACGATGTCGTCGCGACCATTCCAGTCGGTCCGCTTCCCGACGCGGTCGCGATTAGCGCGGATGGAACGGACGCGTTCGTAACTAGCATGTTAGGGTGCTCTCTATCAGTTATATCGCTGCTAAATCGATCCATGACGAAAACCATCGATAAGGTGGGTATTTACCCGGTGGCTGTCTCGATGATCCCGTAACTGTGCGTCCTGCGATTGAGGTTTGACCGATCGGCGTGCTCGCCGTCAGGCTAAAACGCGTATTCATGAAAGATATAGAGGTAAACGGGTGATTTGCCGGGAGTCGCCTGGCGCAGGAAGCGCCCCGGGAACAGATAGCCGCCGCCCGCGCCGAAGCGCCAGTGTCCTATTTCATACGTGCCGAACAGGTCCGTTTCCCGGCCCACATGGCGGCCCGCCGTGCCTGCGGGCGATTGCGCGATAACCGCGCCGGAGCTGCTGTACGCAGCACCTCCGGCGCTCGTAAGCCAGAGATCGTTATACATAAAGCTGACGGAGATCGCCTTGCGAGGATGCGCGGTCGCGAGCACGCGCACGTCCCGGATGTTACGCCAGCCGAACAGGTCTTCGTGGCCGAAGCGGTTGTGGTTGGAAGGATAGAGCTGATCGAACACCGGCGAGGCGCACTTATATTCGAGCGAGAGGTTGGTGCGGTAAGACAGCCCCGCGACCCAGGCGTGCGCGGGGCCGCGGCTGCCGCGTTGGACGACGCCGTCGAGGTCAACGGAGAATGGCTTTCGCAGCGCTCCGTGCGCACGCACGCCGTAGGTGTTGGTGTGCAGCGCGGGTGCGGCGTGATGCAGCGCGTATGCGTCGATGCTGATGCGGCGCCAAAGTAGATCGGGAAAAACGTTCCAGGCGCCCCAGGCGTGGTCGCTTAGATCGGGGCCATTGAATTCGCCAACCTGAATTTTAACGGCGGAGACATAGAGCAATTCGACGCGCGCGCGGGACCAGCGGTAGTACGCGCGGGCGTGATCGTATGTTCGCGAGTTAGCGGACCACTCGGGTTCGCCTATCAGACGGCCTTCGCCATAGCTGAACATGCGACGCCCCGCGGATGCGCCGAAACCGGTTTTCGACGCGGGGAAGAGTTCCACGAAAGCTTGCTGGAAATCGAGCGGGTCGCGTAGTGATGACGGCGCAGGCGTTCCGTACCAGGGTGCGCGGGTATCTTGCACCATGACGGCGAATTCGATCCAATGCGCGGGCTCATAGGACAGCCCGAGACGGGTGCGTTCGAGGCCGTAGTCGCGGTCGCGATCTTTCCCGAATAGCGTGCCGCGGTGGGATTCGTAGCGGCCGCGCATATCGAAGGTGACGGCGAGTTTGCCCGGGCCGGGCGGCGGCATTTCGTAGGATTGCGCTTGGAGGAGTCCGCAGAAAACGCAGGCGGCGAAAACCGACCGCCTGCCCCACTTGAGTTTCGTCACTCCAGGAAGCGGGTGCGCAGGGCTTCGATGTTGAAGTCGGAGCCGCGCACGAAGTCCATAAGGCGGCGCTCGCGGCCGCGAACGCTGTCGACAGCGCGCGTCAGCTCCTCGAGATTGCAGTCCGGCACCTGAATGATGCCGTTTTCGTCGCCGTGAAGTAGGTCGTTCGGGCGGACAACGAAGCCGTCGAGATGCACGGGCACGTTGACACGGACGAGGTGATACCAGGCGTGGCTCGCGACCGCGCCGCGTGCGAAGTACTGCATGCCCATGGCGCGGACTTCGGGGATATCTCGGACAGCGGCATCGGTGATGAGACCCACGGCGCCGAGGCGCGTGAAGATGGTGGCCATTACTTCGCCGCAATGCGCCGCGAGTTCGCGCGAATGACCGGTTTCCTGCAAGACGACCACGGCCGGCTTCGGCGCGGCGTCGAGCGCTTCAAACAGGCTCAGGAAATCGGCGCGGTTGGACGGCATCATGCGCGAGACGGTCTCGACGTGCGCCGTCACCGCATAGCCGCACATCCGTCCGAGCTCGGGGAACATGCAGCGGATGCTGAGCGGGGCGAAACCATCGTGCCGCGGGCGGATGTTGAGCTCTTCAATAGCATTGGAGAGCGTGGGTGTGTCGACCGTTTTGAGGTACGGGATCAGTTCAGATTTTTGTTGAGGGCTCATGTACTAGGCCATGCGGAGCATGTGTCGCTATTGTACGAAGACTCAGCACTTCACAACCATCTTGCCGGTATTCTCGCCGCTCAACATTCCGATGAACGCCCGCGGCGTGTTCTCAAATCCCTCCACCACCTGCTCACGGTATTTCAGCTTGCCGGCGTGAATCCATTGCGCGAGTTGCCCAATGGCCTCCTGAGCGCGGTCAAAAAACTGAAAAACCAGAAACCCCTCCGCGCGCGCCTGCTTTACGAGCAGCATGCTCAGCACTGGGCCCGCGGGCTCGGCCTCATCCTTGTTGTATTGCGAAATCTGTCCGCACACCGCGATGCGCCCATGCGTATTCAGGTTGTGCAGCACGCCGCTCGTAATCTTCCCGCCGACGTTATCGAAATAGCAGTCTACGCCCTGCGGGCACACGTCGCGGATTTTCACTGTATAGTCGTCCGTGCTCTTGTAATTAAATCCCGCGTCGAACCCCAGTTCGCGCGTGATCCACTCAATCTTGTCATCCGAACCCGCCGTTCCGGCGACGCGGCATCCCTTAATTTTTGCGATCTGCCCAACGATCGATCCCACCGCTCCGCCCGCGCCCGACACGAACACCGTCTCGCCCGCTTTGGGTTTGCAGATGTCGAGCAGCCCGAAGTACGCCGTCATTCCCGGCATGCCCAGCACGCCGAGAGCAGTCGATACCGGCGCGAGGTTCGGATCGAGCTTGCGCAGGTCCTTTGCGTCGACGGCAGCGAATTGCTGCCATCCCCAATACCCCGTCACCACGTCGCCTTTCGCGAATCGCGCATCCTTAGACTCGAGCGCCTCGCCGACCGTGCCGCCCTGTATGGTCTCGCCGATCTCGGCCGGCGCCGCGTAGGATTTTTTGCCGCTGATCCTCCCGCGCATATACGGATCGACTGACAAATACAACGTCCGCACCAGCACCTGCCCATCGTGCGGCGCTGCGACGTCCTCCTCAACCAGCCGAAAGTCCGTCTCATTTGGCATCCCCCGCGGACGGGCTGCCAGCTTGAACGCATGGTTCTTCATACCGCTCCGCAGTGTACCGCCGGTTTGCCGGCGCTGGCGTTGTAAATCGCTACTCGCCGTTTTCGGTGCTGCCGCTCACCGGTCGATGATGTTTCAGCGTCCGCCTGTTCGCGCTCGATGAGTGGCGGTGCTTGCCCGAACGGTGGCGGTGTCCGGAACCGCGCCGTCCGCCGGGGGTGCCCGCGAAAGCCTCGGACGGGACAATCGCAAGCGCAAGAATCAAGGCATATAAGACAAGGCGATGCATGCCACTGCAGTGCTGTCGCGCGCCAATATTCTCTCGCAAACGCACAGATCTGCCGATATGAGGAATAGGTGTGTTTCGTTTAACGCCGTTCAACATCTCGACGATGCTGCTCGCCGCGGCCGCCGGCGTGGTGATCCTTGTGCGCCTGCGCGGCGACGTCGCGGGCAACCTGGCCATCCTTTACGGCGCGGCCATGATCTACTACGCCAACGCTTACGACACGCAAGTACCGCCCGACTTCGTCTACGGCATGGCCGCGCTCAGTCTGTTGCTGCGCTTTGAGTTCCTGAGCGGCGTTTTCACCAGACTGCTGCGTGTCATCGAACTTTTTGTCGTGGCTCGCGTAGGCTATCTGTGCGTCGCGACCGTCTACGGCTGGTGAAGCGCGCGCGTGTGCGCCGTCGTACGCTGAAGACACATGCGTGCTACCGGACCGCGCCGGATTGAACCGGAACTGCTCGACGACGATCAATCCGCCGATGCACCCTGCAGCGTGCACGATCTCGCTCGCATCAACCGCTATTTCGGAGGCCGGCGCATTGCGCGGTCGCTGATCCGGCGCGCCGCAATAGGATTGCGTGAATTCACCGTGTTGGACGTCGGCGCGGCCTCAGGAGATCTCGGGCGCGCAATGCGAAAGGAGTGCCCGGGCGCCCGTGTATATTCGTTCGACTATCGGATCGCGCACCTTACCGAAGCACCGGCGCCAAAAATCACCGGCGACGCGTTTCAGCCGCCGTTCGCTCCGGGCAGCTTCGATTTCGTGTTCACGTCGCTGTTCCTGCACCACTTCTCAAACGAGCGCATCATCGAGTTGCTACGCAAATTCAACGCACTCGCGCGGCGCGGGGTCATGGTCATAGACCTGGAGCGCGGACCGGGAGCGTTTGCATTTATACCGGCTACGAACTGGGTTTTCCGGTGGAACCGCCTCACGCGGCACGACGGCCCGATCTCGGTAGAAGCGGCGTTCAAGCTCGACGAACTCCGTGCGCTGTGCGAGCAAGCCGGCCTTCGTAATATCGAGGTCGCGCGCCATCGGCCGTGGGCCAGGCTATCCGTGCTCGCACGCAAATAACTATCGGCCCGACGAACCGAAGCCGCCCGCGCCGCGCGCGCTGTCGTTCAATTCGCCTTCTTCCCACTCGATCGCTTCATAGCGCGCTATTACCATCTGAGCGATGCGGTCGCCTTTATGGATGACATACGGTCGCGTGCCTTGGTTCAAAAGAATGACGCGGACCTCGCCGCGATAACCGGGATCGATAGTTGCCGGACTGTTCGGCAGCGTGATGGCGTGCTTGAGAGCGAGCCCGCTACGCGGCCGGATTTGCGCCTCGTACCCCGGCGGCAACTCGATCGCAAGCCCCGTCGGAACCATGGCCGGAACGTGCGGCTCGAGCGTCACTTCTGCGATCGCTTGCAGGTCCAGGCCGGCGTCCTCTGACGGCCCGTGCGCGTAACGTGGAATCGCCGCCTCGGGCGACAGCCTTTTGACTCTGATTTTCATTGAATCCGTTATCATAGCGTTTCATGTCGAAACGGGTTGTCACAGTTGCGCCCATTCCGCCCGAAAAATGTGCGTATGCGCTGGCTCGCTATAGCCGCTCGCCCGACTCGATTCGCGACTCGCTCGAATGGGTCCGCACGCATGACTCGCAAAAATTCTTAGAGAGCTTCTACTTTCAATACGGGCATGCCTCGATCGCCGATCTCGGCCACATCGTCATGTGCTTTGAAGGCATCTCCGAACTCGCCGCCGCCGAAGTGGAAGACGAACAGCTTTGGGATGGCCAGGCGCGTTCGTCGCGATATCAGAACTTCGCGCGCGAAGGCGTCATCCCGCCGCCGGAGTTCGATGCGGACCACGCCGCGGCATACGGTCATGGCGCGGGTGCGCTGTTGCACGCGTACAAACAAATCCACGCGCAGATGGTTCCGTTTCTGCAGGAGCGGCTCCCCCGCCCCGAAGAAATGAAGCCGGAAGCGTACAAGCGCAACATCGAAGCGCGCGCGTTCGACGTGGCGCGCTATCTGCTCCCGCTTGGCATTCCGACCGGCGTCGGGCAGGTCACGAGCATTCGCACTCTCGAGCGGCAGATCCGGCGGTTAAAGGCTTCCGAGTACGCCGAGGTCCGCACGCTTGCGCAAGAGATCGCCGATGCGTGCGCCGCTAAACCCGATTGTGTGTGGAGCGAGGGCGTCGCCGAACCACTCGCGCCTACGCTCGCACGGCATGTCGAAACCGATGTACATGCGCAGGAGAGCCGCAGCGATCTCGCGCAGTGGGCGCACGAAAACCTTGCGGAGGCCCCACCCACGACTGATTGCGTGGACCTGCTGCGGCCCAGCGATGCCGCATCCGAAGCCGTCGCGACGCTGCTCTACCCTGTTACGGCGTGGCCCTTCCGCGCGCTATACGAGCTTGCGGAAAGCTGGAGTGCGGAGCGACGTAACGAAGTGATGGAGGTCGCGCTCCGTTCGCGTACTCGCCGTGACGAACTGCTGCGCGGATTCCGCGGCGGCCCGTTTGTGTACGACATCGTAATGGACATCGGCGCGTATCGGGACCTGCACCGGCACCGCCGCTGCCAGCAGTTCCGCCAGGCATACACGACGCATCTCGGCTTCGATACGCCGGCGGTTCTCGACGAAGCGAAATTGCGCAATACGTATGAGGCGACAATGCGTGACGCGCTCCGGTTGTCGGACAAACTGCCGCCGCCGGGATCGCAATACCTGCTGCCCTTCGGCGTGCGCTCGCGATTTCTTTTCAAAATGGATTTTGCCGAAGCAGAGTACATCTGTCGCGTGCGCTCGGGTGTCAAGGGGCATTTCAGCTACCGCAACGTCGCCTGGCTTATGAAAGAGAGGATGCAGCAGTTAGAGCCGCAACTCGGCCGGCTCATAACGGCGACTCCGCCTTGGCAAGAAGATCCGCTGAAGCGCTAAGTTCTCCACGTGTAGCTACTCTGACTTGTTACGCGCCACGTCTAACCTGCCCATCGGTACAAACACCAGGCATGAGTTCTCCAACTATTCCGCAGTAAATCTTTCCGGGTCAGTTACCCGGCCTCTGTACTAAGTCGTTCAGTCTCATAGGTGTCGAGGCAATGGCACGAAAGCTGCTTCTCCGATAACGGGCCTGCAACACTCAAAGGTGCAGCGGCCCGAAGACTTACCGCCCAATGGCTCCGGCAAGGGGCCGCGGTAGCGATCTTTTACTTAGCTAAGGAGGAGTTAATCCAAATGATGCGTTTAGCTCTTGCTATTGCGTCCGTCGGAGTTTTCGGAGCCGCTATTGTGTGTGCTCCCAATGCCCGCGCGGACCAATGGAACAAAAAGACAATCTTGACGGTAAACGAGCCGATTCAGGTTCCGAACAAAGTGCTCCCGCCCGGAAAGTACGTCATGAAGCTGCTCGATTCACCGTCCAACCGGCACATCGTGCAGATTTACAACGGCGACGAGTCGCAACTCGAAACCACGGTTCTGGCAATTCCTAACTACCGGCTCGAGCCGACCGGAAAAACCCAGTTCCAGTTCTGGGAAACGCCTCCGGGACAACCCAAGGCCCTTCGCGCATGGTTCTATCCTGGCGATAACTTCGGCCAGGAATTCGCCTATCCGAAGAATGAGGCCATGCAAATCGCTTCGGCCGTACATCAACCGGTCGTGACCACTTATGCGCAGTCCGAGTCCGAGCTGACCACGGCTCCGGTAGGAACTGTGAACGAGAACGGTCAGGAGCAGCAGATGGCGCAGAACACGCCGCCTCCGGCTCCCGCGAACACTGAAAACAACACCGCTAACGAACAGGCCCAGCAGACCGCTCCGGCGCCTGTAACGCCCGCTCCGGCGGCCAACACCAACACTTACGAAAACAACACCGCGAATA
>JAICMB010000292.1 GCA_025929455.1 Bryobacteraceae bacterium
AAGCCGCGGAAGAAAAATTCTTCGCCGACGGCCAGCACCCAGAGCACGCCGAAAAACGTACCCACGCCGATGAGCGGATATTTCCACCACGCCATGGCGGCGGGTTGGAAGTGTACGAAGTGCAGACCATAGGCGAGCGCGGCGCCGGCGGGCAGAAAAAGGCCGTACTGCTGGAAGCCGATACGCCAGTCCGTGGGCGACGGAACGAACCCAAACTTCACGCCTTCCAAGCGGCGGATCGCCAGCACTGATAAGAGTCCTACACGAATCCACATCAGCCGGCCGAGGATGTCGAGCGGCAGGTGAGGCCGTGGCCGGCCGTATATGTACACGAACACGTGGCTGATGAAGACGCCTGCCATGAAGGCCAGGAACAGGAAGTCGGCAAGCGGGCCGCCGCGCGCGATCACGTACCAAAACGAAGCCACCGCGCAGATGACGAGCAGCAGTCCGAACGCGGGCAGGCTGAAGCGGCCGAGCGCAACGGTCACAAGAATGTACGGGAGTATGGCGCTCGCGAGCAGCGCGGTGGCGCGCACGCCCTTGGGACCGACGTCGGAAAACGCGCGGCGCGCGTCCGCAAATCCCGGTAGCATGTAGAACGCTAGCTCGGCCAAAAACGCCGGCAGCACCGCCGCAGTCACAGCGTCGGGGATATTCTGTTGGTGGGAATACAGAAACGCGGCTATGCAGGCCAGTATCCAGACCACCCCTACCGCGATCAAGAACTGGCGCATTTTCTTGATCTTAGCATTGGCCCTCGGTGGCCCCGCCGCGTTCGCCGACGCGCTCGAGATGCCGCCGGGGCTGGTGAAAAAGGTGGCGGCGCGGGAGTCGGTCACGGCACTCGCCGAAAAAAATTACACGTACCGGCAGAGCGTGGAACTGGACGAGATCGGCGGCAAGGACATGATCGCCGGGGAATACCGCGAGGTGCGCGACATCATCTTTTCACCGCCCCATGAGCGCACGGAGGAGTTCGTCGGCAAGCCCGAATCGCACCTGACGCGGCTCAAGCTGACCGACGAAGACTTCCGCGACATTCGTGAAATTCAACCGTTTCTGTTCACGACGGACAACCTGTTCCTGTACGAGACGAAGTTCCGGGGCGAAGAGACCATCGACGGTATGCGCTGCTGGGTGCTGCAGGTGCGCCCGCGCCAGATTCTGGAAGGGCAGCGGCTGTTTGATGGCCTGGTCTGGGTGGATCAGCGCGATGATTCGATCATTCGCAGCGAAGGGCAGGCCGTGCCGCAGATCTTCACATCGAAGGGCGACAACCTGTTCCCGCACTTCACTACCACGCGCGCGCAAGTCGACGGCTTCTGGTTTCCGAGCGTCACCTATTCCGACGACGAGCTGCCGTTCCGCACCGGGCCGCAGCACATTCGCATGAAGATCACCTACAGCGACTACAAGCGCTTCGCCGCAGACTCCACTGTGAAGTACGCACAGTAGCGCGGTTGTAAAATTGGTGCTTATGGCACAACACGTGAAAATCCTGGCCGTTCTGCACATCATCTTCAACGCGCTGATGATATTTTTCGCGATTGTTGTGCTGTTGTTCTTCGGAGGTATCGCGGGAATCGTGGCGGCGACGCCCGATAGCGATCAGGCCGCGATACCAGTTCTCGGCACCGTCGGTGTCCTCGCGTTCCTCGTCATCTTCTGTCTGAGCTTGCCGGGTCTCATCGCCGGCATCGGGCTGCTGAAGTTCCGGCTGTGGGCTCGCATTCTGGGTATCATCATCTCGATTCTCGATCTGATGAACATTCCGTTCGGGACCGCACTCGGTATCTACGGCTTGTGGGTGCTGCTGAACAACCAAACGGAGTGGCTGTTCCGCGCGCAGCAGAATGCCGTGCCGATGCGGCAGTACTGATCAGGTGCGTGCGGCTTGATGAATGGCGCGTTCGAGCGCGGCCTTATCGAGCGCGGTGCTGATGAATAGCTCCTGGCGCGCGCCGGCGCTGAAGGCGATCGCTTTCCAGCCGTTCGTGGTGGGCACCGTCACGCGCACGCGCACTTCGCCGCGGGCATCGCGCACGGGCCGGATGACGCCGGGGATGACGGCGCGAATGTCGGGGTTGCCGGCGAGCAACCGTTCCAGCAAATCTCGAACGCCGTCGATGATGCTGTGCTCGATCTTGAGCTTGCCTTGTGCTTTTCGGAGGCGCAAGTAACGATTATGGCAAGCCGCTTCGAGCGCGGTTGCTAGACTGGTTCGCGTGCGTTGGGTTCGTTTCGCAGCGATGCTCCTCCCGCTCGTGTGTTCTATGCCGCCGGTGATTGCCAAGGACATTTTGGTGCACGGCCATCGCGGCGCGCGCGCCCGCCGGCCCGAAAACACGATTCCGGCGTTTGAGTACGCCATCCACGCGGGTGTGGACGCGCTGGAGATGGACGTCGCCGTTACGAAAGATAACGTGCTAGTGATCTCGCACGATCCGCACATCAGCGCGCAGATCTGTACGGGACCGCGGCCGGGCGTGGCGATTCACGAACTGACGCGTGCGCAGCTACGCGAATACGATTGCGGCACGCTGCGCAATCCACATTTTCCGGAGCAGCAGCCCGCGCCGGGCACGCCCATTCCGACGCTCGACGAAGTGCTCGCACTATCGTCGCAGGGTGACTTCCTTTTTAATATTGAAACGAAGAGCTTCCCGCAGCATCCGGAGCTTACACCGCCACCGCAGGAGTTTGCCCGCATGCTGCTGGCGAGCATCCGCCGGCATCATCTGGAGAAGCGCGTCATCGTACAATCGTTCGACTTCCGCACGCTGATTGCGATGAAGAAGCTCGCGCCTGAGATGCAGCTTTCGGCGCTGTGGGAAGGCGGCCCGCGCAGTTTTGTCGATATCGCGAAGGAAGCGGGCGGTACGCCGATCGTCTCGCCCATTTACAAGATAGTCACGCCCGAGCGTGTGGCCGAGGCGCACGCCGCGGGAGTGCAGGTGGTGCCGTGGACCGTGGATACACCGCCGGATTGGGACCGCATGATCGATGCGAAGGTGGACGCGATCATTACGGATGATCCGGCGGCGCTGCTGGCGTATTTGAAAGAGCGCGGCTTACATCATTAATGCGAGCCCGGGCCGAACGTCAGGCTCAGTAGATACTGAATCAAATCATTCTTCTCACTCGCAGTGAGTCGGAGTGACATGCAGATGTCGTAGTGATTCACCACACTCGCTAAGTCCGGGAAACGGCCGTCGTGGTAGAAACCGCCCTTGCTGTGCGTGAACAGATCGCCGATGGGCGATGTGCGGTAGCGGTGGTCGGGACCACGGTCGGCTTGAAAGCTGTCGACGCAGACTTCCGCGGGTGTGTGCAGGTTCCAGCCGGGGTCGCTCCACAGCGGTTCGACATGGCAGTTATTGCACTTCGCTTTGCCGCTGAACAGAGCATCGCCGCGCGCAGCGGCGTCCTTGTCGAAGCTGCCCTTGGGCGGTTGCGGCGACGGGATCGCAAGCTGATACATCTGCAGTGCCGCGAGCTTCGGCGTGATGCGGTCGTCATCCGGATCGATATACTCACCATTGCTCAGGCGAAGGTCTCCGAGTCCGTTGGCAGCAGCGATCGGAAACTGCTGCGGGTTGTTGAGGCGTGGATCCCAGAAACGGCCGCTTCCGCGCATTTCGAGGTTGGCTACCAGCGCGTTCCAGTGCGGCACGGATCCCCAGCCGGTCCAGGTATGCAGGTTGACGCCCCCAAGGCCGAACGCGGGCGGGATCAGCGTCGCGCCCGGCACGTTTCGCGCGGTAACTTGGCCGTTCGAAATCTGCTGTGGGTTCACGGCTTTGCCGTCGAGCAGCAGTGCAGCATCGAACTTGCCCGGTCCCCAGCTATTGAGTACCGAGCGTACGGTCGCATCACTCACGCCGAGCAAGCTCGTAAACGGGCTGAGGTTAGGCGCCAGTGCGATGATGGCGCCGACATTCAGATCCCGGTTGGCCCAACCATCCAGGCGGTGGCCGACACAGCCGGTGCCTGGGTTGGTGTGAATGACTCCCGCGCAAAGCGACGCGAGTGAGTCATCGACCGTCGAATGACAGAGCGCGCATTGGATGCCCATCGACCGTAACGCGCCCGAGGAATCGAAAACGCCGGTAACGCCGACGACGGCGTTCGCTTTCAACAGTTCGACCGTAACCGCGGGATCGTTCAGGTTAACGGCGCCATGTTTCAATTTCGACAGAACGTCACCCGGGAGTGCGTCCGAGTCAATTTTCAATCCAACGGCGAGCGCTGTTTTAGGACTGACGCCCGGTCCGACTCCGCCCAGTTTCGCACCCTCAATCGCCTGGTGCAGCTTCAGCGTGTCTCCCCAGAATGACTCGTCACCGAAGGTGTCGAAGCGAAACGTTTGCTGGCCTTGTGTAATGAGATCTTTGGCGTTGTCGATGGCGTCTTTAGGAATCTGCTTTTGATCGCCGTGGACCACAACACCGGAAAAAAATGCAACGGTGAGCACACCGGCGCCAAGCGCGGCGGCGGCTGAAGCCGACACACGTATATTCACTTGTTCTCCCCACAACCCTGTATCGTGCAGCGGCCAATAGTCAGGGCCGCCGCGTGTGTACTGGCATTTTGACGCAATACAAGTTATGCGGATGAGTGAAAACGGTAAATAGGTTGTAAACAGACGGTGTGGTTACTTCTCGAGGAGAAAGTGGCCTGTGAACAACGCGTCGATGCCCGACGAATAAAAGCTGCGCACCGCATCCCGCGGGGTGCAGACCATAGGGTCGCCGAACAAGTTGAAACTGGTGTTGTAGAGAACCGGCAAGCCGGTAGCCTTGCCGGCGGCGAGCAGCAGGCGGTGATACAGCGGATTCTCCTCGCGCGAAACCGTGTGCACGCGCACGAGGCCGTCGCCCATGACGGCGCTCTCGAACGTTTTGCGGTGCTGCGGGCGCACGCGGCTAACCGAGGCGAGAAAGCGCGCGTTCGGTCCGCACTCGAAATATTCGTCCGCCGCTTCCCCAGGCACCGACGCCGCAAATTTGCGAAACGGCTCGCGGTGTTTAATGAAGACGTTCAGGTTCTCCGTGGAGTAGGGATTGAGCGGTGATGCGAGAATACTGCGGTTGCCGAGCGCGCGCGGGCCGAACTCCATGCGGCCCTGCATCCACGCGAT
>JAICMB010000297.1 GCA_025929455.1 Bryobacteraceae bacterium
GGCCGCGCCCGTCGGCGGCAAGCAGACGCGCCATGCGCATGACGCGGACTGGACCGATTTCAACGGCTATTTCAAGCGCCTCCTCGATCGCGGTATCTCAACCAACGTCGGTTCGTACGTCGGATCGAGTCAAATCTGGACCTACGTTCACGGCGAGCGCGCGGGCCCGCCCACCGCCGCCGAACGCGCCGAAATGCAGGACCTCGTGCGCCGGGCCATGCGGCAGGGCGCGCTGGGCGTGGCAAGCTCTTTGAGCGGGCCCCCGGGTTCCTGGATCGACACCGACACGCTCATCGCGATGTGCAAAGCGGCCTCGGAATACGGAGGCCATTACGCGACCCATATGCGGACCGAAGGCCGTGGCGTCTTTGAAGCGGTTGCGGAGGCGATCCGCATCGGCCGCGAAGCGGGTGTCCCGGTCGACATCCTGCATCTCAAGCTCGCCGACCACACGCTCTGGGGCCAAATGCCGGAGTTGGTTTCGAGCATCGCGCAAGCGCGCGCCAACGGCCAGCAAGTCACCGCCAACGTCTATCCCTACCGCGCCGGACAGAACGATCTCGCGAGCATAATTCCGCCCTGGGCGCATGAAGGCGGCGCCACTGCCATGATCGCGCGCCTGAAAGATCCCGCCCTGCGCCCGCGCCTGGAGAGCGAAATCGAGCACGGCATTCCAGGCTCTAACTGGTACGACCACTACACCGCCACCGGCGGCTGGGACGGCATGCTCCTCGTCTCGCTGTCCAATCCCGCATACAAAAAGTACGAAGGTAAGCGCATGAACGAGGTCATCGCGGCGGAAGGCGGCAAACCGATCGACGTACTGTTCCGGCTTCTCGAAGAGAATGGCGGCTCGGTCCCGACCATCTACTTCCACCACGCCGAAAAAGATATGCGCTACGCGCTGAAGCAGCCGTTCGTATCCATCGGGTCCGACGGCTCGGCCTTGAGCATGGAAGGTCCGCTCTCCAAAGGCAACCCGCACCCGCGCTCGTATGGAACGTTCGCCCGCGTTCTAGGGCGCTACGTCCGCGACGAGCATGTGCTGACGCTCGAGGACGCTATTCGCAAGATGACCTCTGAAAATGCATCGAAAATCGGCGCCTTCGATCGCGGTCTGCTGCGGCCCGGCATGCGCGCCGACGTCACGGTATTCGACCCCGCGAAGATCATCGACAATGCCACTTACGCCAAACCGCATCAATACGCGACCGGCGTCAACTACGTAATTGTGAACGGAAAAGTCGTCCTCGCAAACGGCGAACACACGCACGCGCGGCCCGGCATGATTCTATATGGACCCGGATTCAAATCCTCAACGAACTAGAGTTGTCCCGTGGGGCGGGCGTCCACGCCTGCAGCGGGTGTCCACACCCGCTCGTCGACCGCGTAGCAGTACCATTGGAGCTGACGGAATTACTGCAACCTCGATGACGGTCCGCTTCATAATGTCATTGCTTGCGCTCGCTGGGACCGCGGTATTTGCCGGCGATGATCCTTCGTTTTTCAAAACGCTGTACCCGGTCATGCAGCAGGCCGGCTGTCCGGCCTGTCATAACCGCAACGGCGTAGCCTCCGCCACGCGGCTTCACTTCCCGGAAGCGAACGCGTCGCCCGACCGCATCGAGGCTTTCGGCCGGTCGCTGGTCGTGCTCGTCAACCACGATCACCCCGAGCAATCCTTGCTGCTGCGCAAGCCGACCATGCGCATCGCCCACACCGGCGGTCTGCGCATCAAACCCGGCACTCCGCAGGAAGCGGCTCTGATCGCCTGGGTCCGCAAGCTGGCTTCGTTATCCGGCGACGAGCTTGCAAAAGCGAAAACGTATCGCGAAGATGCGGGCCTCACCAGCGCGGCGGCGCCCAGCGTCGTCCTGCGCCGTCTCACGCACAGCCAGTACAACAACACGGTCCGCGATCTTCTGGGCGATCAGACGGCCCCCGCCAGCCAGTTCCCGCCTGAAGATTTCGTCAACGGGTTCAAGGACCAGTACGCCGCGCAGAACATTTCCCCGCTGCTGGCGGACGCCTACAGTTCCGCGGCGGAGAAACTCGCGCGCAACGCCTTCCGCGCCGGCGACACGCACGGGCTCATCTCGTGCAAACCGTCCGCCGCCTGCCGCGCGCAATTCGTCCACAGCTTCGGTTTGAAAGCGTTCCGACGGCCGCTCGAACCCGCCGAAGAGAAGCGCTACGAAGGCCTGTTCGCCACCGAAACCGATTTCCTGAAAGGCGCACAGCTCGTGGTCGAAGCGATGCTGCAGTCGCCGAACTTCCTGTTCCGCCTCGACGATACTTCCAATCCGAAATGGAAGCCCTACGCGACCGCATCGCGCCTCTCCTACGCGCTGTGGGACACCATGCCCGATGCCGCGCTGATGAAGGCGGCGGTTTCCGGCGAACTGTCCACTCCCGCCGGTGTCCGCGACCGGGCACGCCGTATGCTTGCGGACCCGCGCGCGCACCAGGCCATCGATGAGTTCGTGGCGCAATGGTTGCGCTTTGACCGCGTCCTTACGAGCACGCGCGACCGCCGCCGCTACCCCAAGTTCAGGACCGAAACGGCCATCGCGATGACCGAAGAAGCGCGGCAGTTCATCGCGGACCTGGTTTGGAGCGACCGGAATTTCATGGATGCGTTCACGGCCAATTACGGGGTCGTCAACGCGGATCTTGCCAGCATCTATGGCGTACCCGCGCCATCGCACGACTTTGAACGGGTCGCGTTTCCTCCGGACTCCGGGCGCGCGGGTCTGCTGGGACAAGCGCTATTTCTAGCGTTATCAGCCAAGCCGGAGGACACCTCGCTGACCGGCCGCGGGCTTTTCGTGCGCGAGCAGTTCCTATGCCAGCACGTGCCGCCGCCGCCCGCCACCGTGAACACCAATCTCCCTCCCAGCAGCGAGGCGCATCCGCAAACCAACCGCGAACGCATGCTCGAGCACGTCAACAATGCCGTCTGCGCGGGCTGCCACAATTTGATCGACCCCATCGGGTTCGGTCTCGAAAAGTTCGATGCAGTTGGCGCAAAGCGCGACACGTATAAGCTGCTCTTCTACCATGGCGGCCACGGCGGACGTCGGCAGCCCCCCAAGAGCGTAGAACTGCCGCTCGACACCAAAGGCTGGGTCGCCGGCATTCCCGATTCGCAGTTCTCGTCGCCAAGCGAGCTAGGCGCCATTCTTGCGCGCACGCCGCAGTGCCAGGAGTGCATGGTCAAGCAATATTTCCGCTATGTCGCGGGCCGCATGGAAACAACGGCCGACCAGGCGGTGATCCGCCAGGCCGTGGAGGATTTCCGAAAATCCCAGTTCCGGTTTAAAGAAGCTATAATTTCATTAGTTTGCGCCAGGGAGTTTCCGGGCGAGGAAGGTGCTCTTAATGTCGCACGTAATCACGAGACGCGCTAGCATCTCGCGCCGCAAGCTGCTCAAAGGTTTAACAGTTTCCGGCACCGGCATCTGGGTGGGCTTGCCCCCGCTCGTTGCCATGTTTAATTCCACCGGAACGGCATACGCGGCGGAAGAAACCGCTTCCGGCAAGATGGCCGAAGCGCCCATCGAAAACCGTTTCGTGCTGTGGTTCAACGGCAACGGCATTCCGGAGCGCTACTGGATTCCTGCCGAAACCGGCGCGAACTACCGCATGACGCCCTGCCTGACGCCGCTCGCGCCCTACCGCAACGACATCCACGTTATCAGCGGTCTCGACAATCAGGCCGCCGGTATGCCCGGACCGGGCAACGGCCATCACAACTCGATGAGCGGCTTGATGAGCTGCACTCCGTACAGCGGCCGCGGCGCTAGCGGGCCATCGATCGACCAGGTCATCGCGGCGAAGATCGGAGGCGAGTCGCGCTTCAAATCTCTCCAGGTTGGCGTTGCGCAGGAGTCCTTCGGCGAGAGCATCCAGCGCAACATGAGCTGGGCCGGTTACGACCGCGCGCTGCCGCCGGAAGTGTTGCCGAACAGATTGTTCGATCGCCTGTTCGGGCGGCGTGAAGAGGGCTGGATCAACCGCAAGCGCAGCATTCTCGATGTTGTGCGCGAAGACGCCGTCGACCTCAAGCGAAATCTTCCCAAAGACGATCAGGCGCGCGTGGACGACCACTTGTCGTCGGTGCGCGATCTGGAGCGTGCGATCACAGATCTGCCGCCGGTGTACCACCAGGTGAGCCCTCCCGAGTTCGAAGACATGAAGGATTGGCCGCGCATCGCGAAACTGCAAAGCGATCTCGTTGCGCAGGCGCTGGTAACAAGACAAACCCGCGTCGTATCTTACATGCTGACCAAGTGTCAGAGCCTCACGCGGTTCCCTTGGCTGGGCTTCACCGCCGCGCGGCACCATGACTACACGCACGCCGATGGGCGCGCGCCCGGCGCCGACGGCGTAACGGGCCAGCGCATCTTGCGCGACATCTGCCGCTGGCATGCCTCGGAATTCGCCTACTTGGTTGGTAAGCTAAAATCGACGCCCGAGGGCGACGGCAATCTCCTCGATCGCTGCTGTCTGGTGTACGTGCACGAGCACGCGGAAGCAAATCCGCATAAGAACAACGGTCTCGGCCTGATCGTGGCCGGCCATGCGGGACGCCTCGCCACCGGCACTCACACCGAAAGCACCGGAACGGTGGCGGACCTGTATGTAACCCTAGCCGACGAGGTCTTGGGCGCAGGCATCGGCAAATTCCCGACCTACCGCCGCCACCTTACCGAAGTCCTGACATAGAATCGTGGGGCAGGTTTTTAACCTGCGGCCGATTTTCACTCGGCCTCGTCCCGCAAACACACGACCCGCAGGGTGTGTGCTGATTCCCGCAGCGCGCTCAGATTCCGACGTGGGGCGGCCAGTCTTGCTGGCTGCCCATGCGGGTTGCAGCCGAAACTTGTAGCGGAATCGGTTTGCGTGGGGCAGGTCTCCAGACCTGCAGCGGGCGTCCACGCCCGCTTGCCGCGGATTCCTAAAATCCCGAACAGCCGAACTTGGGAGGTCAGGGCGCATTTATCGCGGCTCTTCCGCCGCCGTGCGATCAGCCTCCTCGACGTTTCCCCCAAGGACCTTGCAATCCGGCTTGGCCCGCCTTAGTTCCGCAAGCCCTTTCGGCGTAATCGCGGTA
>JAICMB010000044.1 GCA_025929455.1 Bryobacteraceae bacterium
ACGAAATCCACGATAGACGCTTCGCAGATCATAACGACACTGCACATTCGATTCCGGGACTCCTTCGCGGGCCGTAAAATGCTGTACGCTATCGCGCAGGGTGGCAAAGGACTCAGCGACGGTCTCGAGCACTTAGGACAATACTTGGTCGAGTAGCCGGTGGCGGCGAGAACGCCCGATTCACGATCTCACATTCGAATTTGTACGTATATCATGTGGCACCCTCTAGCGGTTGTTGAGAGCGAATGTATCGGTCAGGGCACCCGCATATGGGCGTTCGCGCATATACTTCCCGGCGCGAAGATCGGACGGGACTGTAATATATGCGATCACACATTCATCGAGAATGATGTCACAATCGGCGACCGTGTCACTGTAAAGTGCGGCGTCCAGCTTTGGGATGGAGTGACGCTGCAGGATGATGTGTTCGTTGGTCCGAATGCCACTTTTACGAACGATAAATTCCCCCGAAGCAGACAGCATCAGATAGCCGATACCATTCCCCGAACACTGATCCGATCAGGCGCTTCGATCGGCGCTAACGCGACTATTCTGCCAGGTGTGAATGTCGGCGAACGCGCCATGGTTGGAGCCGGCGCGGTTGTGACTCGGGACGTTCCGCCGGACGTTGTTGTGGTGGGTAACCCTGCCCGTATCGTTGGGTACGTGGGGGCGAAAGCCAAATTGTCCGCGGCGCCACGTATTGCGCCTGAGCAGCCGGGAGTTATCGGAACGTCGGTACGCGGCGTTACACTGCATCGTCTCCCACGAGTGGAAGACCTACGGGGAAATCTGAGCTTCGGCGAAACGGCCCGTCACATCCCGTTTGACATACGACGGTATTTTCTCGTATTTAACGTTCCTGACGAACACATTCGCGGCGAACATGCCCACAGATCTCTTAAGCAGTTTTTTATCTGTGTGCACGGTTCGTGTCATGTGGTCGCCGATGACGGCTGTGCGCGGGAGGAATTTATATTGGACGACCCATCGCTGGGCCTGCTGCTGCCACCGCTGGTATGGGGCGTGCAGTACAGGTACAGCAAGGACGCTGTTTTACTGGTTTTGACATCGAGCCCATACGATGCCGAAGACTACATCAGAGACTACAACGAGTTCCTAGCCGAGATTCGATGATTTTATTCAACGACTTTCGCCGCCAATGGGAAGAAACGGGCGCCGACACTCTCGCTGCGGTGGAGACGGTTGGAAGCAGTGGTTGGTACATTTTGGGCGAAGAGGTCCGGCAATTTGAGTCGCGGCTCGCAAAGGATTGGGGCTTGGTTCATGCTGTCGGCGTCGCGAGCGGCCTCGATGCCATTGAAATCGCGCTGCGGAGTCTGGGCTGCAAGCCGGGCGACCACGTGCTCACAACGCCTCTGACAGCGTTTGCGACCACGCTGGCCATCGTCCGAGCCGGCGGAGTTCCGGTATATGTCGATTGTGACAGCTACGGTCTCATCGATCTTGACGCTTGCGAGGACGCGGTCGCGAGTGACCCCCGTATTCAGTTTTTTGTGCCCGTCCACCTTTACGGCCATAGCCTCGATTTGAGGCGGCTGGAAGGGTTCCGCGCCGATTTCGGGATCACGATCATAGAAGATTGTGCTCAATCTGTGTTGGCCAGCCACGGGGGACGCATGACGGGAACCGTGGGCGAAGCGTCGGCCACGAGCTTTTATCCGACTAAGAATTTAGGGGCCATTGGCGACGGGGGCTCGATTCTGACGAACGATGAATCCGTGGCGTCACGAGCGCGAACTCTGCGTGACTACGGCAAAACCGGCAAGTACTGCCACGGCGAGATCGGTTATAACAGCCGTTTAGACGAATTGCACGCTGCTATTTTGCGCTACAGCCATTTACCACGCCTGCGTGATTGGACGAACCGCCGCCGATACCTCGCTGGACTGTACTGCGCTGGAATTCACAATGAGCGGCTTAGAATTCCAGGACCTCCGCCGGGGTCTGATTCTTGCTGGCACCTGTTTCCGATCTTCGTGCCGCCCGAGCATAAGCCGGCATTTTTAAATCACTTGCGGCAACGGCAGATCGCATTTGGCGAGCATTACCCGATCGCGATCATCGATCAGCCCGCGATGCGGGGAGTAGCGCACGAGATCATAGGCGATTGTGCTACCGCGAGATTTCTCTGTGCCAGTGAGGTCAGCCTTCCCATTCATCCGTATGTCACCGATGAGGAAGCGCAAACCATTATCGAAGCATGCAATAGCTGGCGTTGAGGCCCAATGATTTCACTGATCATCCCTGTTTACAAGAACGAAGCAAATCTCGATCGGCTTCTCGGTGAATTAGTCAAGCTCAGCGAAGATCTGGCGGGCGACCTCGAGGTCGTATTCGTGGTGGACGGCAGCCCGGACCGCTGCCATGAAATTCTCGCAGAACGTCTGCCTGGAACTGGGCTACGCGCTCAATTGCTGTTGCTAACGCGCAATTTTGGATCTTTTTCCGCAATATCTGCCGGGTTGGTGCATGGCTGCGGCGATTACTTCGCTGTCCTTGCGGCCGACCTTCAAGAGCCGCCCGCACTTGTTGCGGAATTTTACCGAGTGATGGCGAACGGCGAAGCGGATATTGTTTTTGGAGTACGTGCGAGCCGGTCTGATCCATGGCTCTCCGAGTTCCTATCATCCCTGTTCTGGCGCATTTACCGCCGCTTTGTCGTCGCTGATGTCCCGCCGGGCGGCGTGGACGTGTTCGGGTGCACGCGCGCCGTTAGAGATCAGATCGTGAATCTCAGTGAAGCCAATACCAACCTCATCGCTCTCCTGTTCTGGCTGGGCTACCGGCGGCATTTTATTCCATATAATCGGCAGCCGCGCCGCGAAGGCCGTAGTGCCTGGACCTTCGGTAAGAAAGTGCAATACTGCATCAACAGTATTTTCAATTTCACGGATCTTCCCATTCGTTTCCTTCTCGTTACCGGTCTGGCGGGAGTCTGGATTGCTGTGCTCGGCGCGGTGCTGGTGCTGGCCTGCAAACTGTCCGGCCTCATAGAAGTTCCGGGCTACACTCCTCTGATCCTGGCAATCATGTTTTTTGGCGCTCTAACGGTTTCCGCACTCGGAATAGTCGGCCAATACATTTGGCTTTCATTGCAAAACACACGAGCCCGCCCGAACTACATCGTTTGGCAGGCGCGGGCTTATGACGGTGAGAATGCGAATGCATGCACCGGCGTAGCGACCACGATGAGAACGCAGTAATGGCGCACGCTGCCGCAAAACGTTTGCTGCCGTCCCCTGTCAAAAGAAGTGAGCTGGCCGCTCGGATCAGGCGTGCCGCGCTGATCTGTTTTCTGTATGCGCTAACTGCGTGGCTGCTGCACGGCGCTGGTCACAATCTCTGGCGCTACCTTATCAGCGGCGGTGATGGCTACACTGCTGGACTGCCATCGAAGCTGTTTTCGGCCGGCTTCTCTCCGTGGAATCCATTTGTACAGCTCGGACAATATGCGTTTGCCAATACGCAATTCCAGGCGTTCTATCCTCCTGGCCTGCTTGCAATGCTGCTCTTTCGCAACACTTTGGGATACAACCTTTTCATCTTAGGTCACTACGTACTTGCCGGCTGGTTTTTCTATCTATTTGCGCGCGCTCTCCGCCTGAACCGCTATGCCGCCTTTTTCGGGGGCCTGTGCTTTCTGTGTTCCGGCTTCATGATGGCTCACAAAGGACATCAGGCAATGATGAGCACGGCCGTCTGGCTGCCGTTAATGCTGCTCTTCGTGCATCGCTTTGCTGAGCAGGGCAAACTGCGCGACATAGCACTTGCCGCCGTCGCTTTGGCAATGTCGATTCTGGGCGGATTCCCTCAAATGACGGTTTACGGCCTGATCTTGGTTGTCTCGTACATGCTCTATCGATGCTTCCGGGGTCCCCTTGAGCTCCCGTTAAAGAGGCGACTGACCAGGTTTGGCGTGGGCTTGATTGCACTTGCGGGTCTCACGTTTCTCTGCAGTTCTCTACAGTTGCTCGCGGTCGCAGAAGCGCTGCCGTACATGACGCGGTCCCGAATCACCCTCGCGATGTTTAATGAAGACGCGCTGCCTATCTATCATCTGCTCGCTCTATTCGTGCCAAACATTCTGGGTGGATTGCATGGCATTCGAACTTACTCATCCGATTTAAACGTGGTTGAAGTATATTTTTACCTCGGACTCGCTCCACTCGCTCTCGCGCTGTTCGCAGTAACGCGTCAGGTCCGATCCATTCGCGATACGTGGTTTTGGGCTTGCGTCGCGGGTTGCAGCGCCATACTTGCCCTCGGATTGAGCCCCCTTCAGCGCATTCTATATGATGTTCCGATTTACAACCTGTTCCGCGCACCATCACGTCACGTTTACGAGCTCAATTTCGCAATTGCCGTTTTGGCCACTTTCGGCTTGGATACTTTATTGCGCACAATGCCGGTGCGTAAGCGACGGATGCGGCGGTCATTGATATGGGCGTGTGCAACCCTGGCCTTCGCTGTTGCTGCAGTTCTAATGTGTGGGGAAGCGGCGCGGTTCGTCTCTCTTAGACTGTCCGAAACAGGTTATGCAACTTTCAATCCGCTTGTTACCCCTATTTACCACTTGGATGTTGTTAGCCGGCTGATAATTGCGAACCTGAAAGTAACCTCTCCGACGGTGTACTTGCCTATCCTGTTTTTGGCAATAACGTGCATTGTCTTGCTCACGTCCTTTCGCCTCCGCTCCGGTTGGGTATTCGGAGTCCTACTGCCCATTGTTTTAGTCGCGGACGTGGGCTGCGCTTTTCAAAAGCTCTACGATACACCGGATACCACCGACCTTTATGGTGCGGACCGGCGCCCGGAGACGGCATTTCTGCGCTCTCAAGCATTCGATCCGCTCCACTACCGAATCTATCCTGTAGATCGGTCTCTCGTGAATACGTATCCGTTGCTCAACATGATGTACGGCCTGCCCTCCATCAACGATTACACGCCGATGTGGCTCCGCCGATATCAAAAGATCACTCGGTTTCAGTTGAATGGGTCAGCTCCCGTGGATACGGTAGCGAGCCAGCATCTTATGTCCGTTTTGGGTGTCCGTTATATTTTGGCCCGGGAGCCTACTACCGAGGCATTTCTGCGATCGAACGCTATCTCTTCCTCGGCTAGTGCCAGTAATGTTCCGTTGCCGCCGCTCACTTGCGCCGCGCTGAACTGCACTCTCGCGAAGTTCGGTCCCGGGGACACCATTTCGCTCGTAGCGCCGGGTGGCGTAGGTGTGTCTGTTGTGAACTTTCCCGTCAACCTTGCGCCTTCGACCTATTATCGGATCGATTTCGACGCGCGCAGCGCCGGTGAGAGCGATTCCCCTCTGAATGTCGACATGTATGCCAGCAAAGCGGACAGGACAGCTTATTGGAGCCCCGCCCGGCACCGTTCGATAGCGGTCGTGGGAACCGATTTCCACCACAACACGATATTGTTGGATTCCGGCGCGGACCCACCGTCACGCGGGTACGTCCGGTTTTTCACTAAATCCGAGCGAGTCGTGCAGCTTCGCGACATCCATATTGGGGTTTTGCCGACACGCCCGCCCATGGCATATACGCCCGCTGCACGTACGACAAATGGCATCGCAATATTCCAAAACTCCGGCGCGCTGCCCCGTTTCCGTTTCGTTACGGACCTAATTCCTGCACGAGATGTAGACGATGCCGGTGAGTTTTTGCTCTACGATGCCTCATTCGATCCGGCGCGGCAGGCGACGGTGGAGGGGCTTAGTCAGAGAACCATCGTGGCGCCCGGGCGCATTTTGGGCGAGGCCATTGCGAGCAACCGGATGCGTTGGGAGGTACAAACCGGCGAGCGTAGCTTCTTCGTTGTTGGGGATAGCTGGTTTCCGGGGTGGACGGCAACCGTCGACCGCAAGCCGGTGGAGATACAGATCGTAAATGGCTTCACACGCGGGATCATGATCGAGGGACCCGGCAGGCATACCATTGAAATGAAGTTCTGGCCTTGGAGCCTTACTTACGGTATATTGCTGACGCTTGTCGGAGTTGTGCTCGTAACCGGCCTAGTAACAAAAGAACTTTCCGTCTGATATCTCTATTTGCCAGTTTACTGCGATGCGACGGCAGCGGTCCGGAAATATGCTGCGTTAAGGCGACCAGAAAATTGGATCACTTACACGCTGCGGTCGCCGACGGATAGAGCTGAAGCTAGAAGTTTTACCACGTCGGTGCGGCAACGGCTGAGAGCGGCAAGCGCTTCGTCAGCATACGGGCCACGTGCGCATGATGGCGGCGGTGCAACCGTTTATCTCCGGCGCGATTTCGAACACCAGCCCTACTTCGAACTAACTCGTTACATGCTGAGTGGCCCCTGAATTGCCTTTTAGGAAAGCGATATGCGCCGACCAGTTTGGGTAATCGCTGTTTTGATCGTAATCGCTATTCTTATTTGGTTTCTTGTCGCGTACGTCTTTTAAAGAAACCTACACGAGGGCTTCGGGGCGTTTGGGTGGTGGGATGGCGTTGCCGAGATTCATCGATCCGCCGCCTTCGCTCACGTAGTTGCGGTTCCAGTCGGGAATCTCTACCTCGACATCACCGGTTACTACACATTGACAACCGAGCCGTGAGCGGAGTGTGAGGCCGGCGGCCATGTCGAGGCGATCCGCTTCGTCATCGTCCATCTCTGATAGGTTGTCAGCGCCGCTCTTCACGATGACATGGCAGGTGGTGCAAGCACAATTGCCGCCGCAGGCGTGTTCGAGTTGGATGCCGAAGTTGATACACACATCGAGGACCGATTCGGGCTTGCCGTGTTCGCCGTAGGGCAACTTGCCGTGCTCGAATTCCAGTGTTTTGCCGTCGACAGTGATCTTGGGCACGACTTTATTGTACCGTGCGGTGCTTGTGCGGCTGCGCGCGGCAGGTGCCGTAACGCATACTGAAATTTGTGTTTGAACAATTAGAAGCGACCCTCGCGGCGCGTTTCCGCGAGTTGGTGCGGTCGCAATACGGCGTCGATGTGCCCGTGGCACTCGAACAACCGAAGCAGGCGTCTTTTGGTGAGATTGCGGCGCCGGTAGCGTTCCAACTCGCACGTCAGTTGAAGCAGGCGCCGCGGGCGATTGCCGCCCAGCTTGTAAAAGAGATCGGGCCCGTACCGGGCGTTGCGGCCATGGAGATCGCGGGCAACGGGTATATCAACATCCGTTTAGACCGCGGTGCGTACGGCGAGGCACTGCTTGCCGGCGGGGGCGGCGCGCCGGCGCGGCAGGCGGGCAAAACGATCGTCGAGCACACCAACATAAATCCCAACAAGGCCGCGCACATCGGGCACCTGCGCAACGCCGTGCTGGGCGACACCTTTGTGCGCATGCTGCGCGCGCGCGGGCAGCAGGTTGAGGTGCAGAACTATATCGATAACACTGGTGTGCAAGTGGCCGATGTCGTGGTCGCGTTCCGGCGCCTGGAAGGCAACGCGCCGGACGAAGTGCGGCGGCTGGCGCGCGACTCGTCCACGCGGTTCGACTATGTCTGCTGGGATTTGTACGCACGCATTTCCGCGCATTTCGCGGCCAATAAAGACGCACTGGGCTGGCGCGCGGAAACGTTGCACGCCATCGAAGCGGGCGCGGGCGAAGACGCGGAAATGGCGCATGTGGTGGCCGATGCAGTCGTAAACGCGCACCTGGCAACCATGCTGCGGCTCGGCATCGAATATGACGTGCTGCCGCGCGAGAGCGAGATCCTGCATCTGCAATTTTGGGCCACGGCTTTCGAGCAATTGAAACAGCGCGGCGCGATTTACTTCGAAACCGAAGGCAAGAACGCAGGGTGCTGGGTCATGCCGGGGTCCGCCTTCCGCGAACAGGGAGAAAGCACGGGAGAAGACGACAGCAAGGTGATCGTACGTTCGAACGGAACCGTCACCTACGTGGGCAAAGACATCGCCTACCAGCTTTGGAAATTCGGGCTCCTGGGCAAAGATTTTCATTATCACCGCTGGATGATTTACCCGGACGGTCACGAACTGTGGGCGTCGACCGATGGGACATCACAGGCGGGCGCGCCGCTGTTCGGGCACGGCGACTGGGTGTATAACGTCATCGATTCGCGGCAGGCGTATTTGCAGGACGTGGTCGCGGCCGGTCTGCGCGCGCTGGGCTACAACGAGCAGGCGGACCGCTCGATTCACTTCTCGTATGAGATGGTGGCGCTGTCGCCGCGCACGTGCGTAGAGTTGGGGATTGCGTTATCAGACGAGGACCAGCGGCGGCCCTATGTTGAGGTTTCGGGGCGCAAGGGGCTCGGTGTCAAAGCAGACGATCTTATCGACAAGATGATTGAGAAGGCACGCGATGAGGTCGATTCACGGCATCCGGACGCGCCCGAACAGGAGCGCAACGAGGTCGCAAAGCAGATTGCGGTTGGCGCGCTGCGCTATTTCATGCTGAAGTACACGCGCAACTCGGTGATCGCCTTCGATCTGCAGGAAGCGCTCAGCTTTGAGGGCGAGACCGGCCCCTACGTGCAGTACACCGCCGTGCGCGCGCGGAACATTTTGCGGAAACTCGAAGAGCGCGGGGAGGCGCTGCCGGATTTCGCGCGGGAATTGAGCGGAGAAGCGCTGGCGCGGCAGCTACAGGCAGAGGACTTTTGGCAACTCTTGCTGCTCGCGTCGAAAGCGGATGCGGCGATCGAACGCGCCGTAGCCGCGGGTGAACCGGCGCACGTAGCAAAGTACGCGTTCCAACTTTCGCAAGCGTTCAACGCGTTCTATCACGATTACCCCGTCATCTCGGAAGGAAACCGCGAGCGCAAGGTGTTTCTGCTCTGGATGACAGCGTATTTCGGACGGCAACTTCAGCGCACACTCGCGGTGCTGGGTATTGCGGTGCCGGAATACATGTAAAGCCGGCCGAATGAACTCCTTGTGTCGGTCCGGTTGCGCGCCCCGCACAGCGGGAGTAAGCTCAAGCCGGAGGCGGATATGCGGCCGGTTTTGTACGCTGCCTTATGCTTGGCTCTCTCGATAAGTGCGTTTGCGCGCACGGGAGGAGGGCGAGCCGGCGGCGGGGCGCATTTCGGCGGTGCTCGCATGGGCGGTGGCGCGCACTTCGGCGGCGGCGCGCACTTCGGCGCAGGGCGCGGGGGTGCCGGTTTCGGCGGGCGAGCTGTCGCGCCTGCAGGACGCAGGTACGGTTCGTTTCGTACGCCCGGCATGGGTTCGTTTGGGCGCAGCGGAGCGGGCAACTGGAGTTGGGGACGGACGAACAACTGGGGCCGGGGGAGTAATTTCGGCCGTAGCCGGGTCTACGTCAACCGCTTCGGAGGCAACCGCTTTGGGCGCAATCGATTCGGCTTCGGCGCCCTGTATGGATTTCCGCTGTTCGTAAGCGGGTTCTACTCGGACCCGTTCTTTGACTGGTACCCCAGTTGGGATTACGGATATCCATCCGACTTCTACGATTACTCCTACCCGTATTCTTATCCGCCGCCTTCGTACGCGCCACCGCAGACCGTCATCGTGAACGGCGCGGGCATGCCCTATGGCGGCGATGAGGGCGAGCCCGGCGTAATCGTCAACAACCAGTACCAGCCGCAAACCGCGCGGCCCGCCATGCACGAAGCCGGTCCGCCGCTGTATCTCATCGCGTTTCAGGACCACATCATCAAGCCCGTGCTGAGCTATTGGGTGGAGAACGGCACGATCAAATACATCACGCTCGATCATCAGGTGGAGTCCGCCCCGCTCAGCTCAGTGGATCGCGATCTGACGGATCGCCTGGGCCGCGAGCGGGGCCTGCACGTGTATCTGCCGGGAGACGGCGCGCCTAGTTCAACCGTTCGGTGATCGTAATCGGATCGGCGATCCGGAACATAATATGGGTCTCGACCGGGAGCTGAGCGGCCCGGCCGCGCGTAAGCAGAACGTCCGCACCTCCCGCCGCGCCGCCGACCACAGCGCCGATCCCGGCGCCCTTGCCGCCGCCCGCAATGGCTCCGATAATCGCGCCCAGCGCCGCGCCGCCGCCAACCTTTGCGGCTTCGCGCGCATGCTCTGCATCGGCGGTCTTTTGAAACGCAGTCGTACGGATCGGCAGATGCTGACCGTCGGAAGTGTTGAGCCGCGTCAGTTCAATTCCGAGCCGCGCGACACCACGAGTCCGGCCACCGGTGTCGGCCTCCACGACACGACCCTGGAGGCGCGCCCCGCGCGTGGCCAGGATAAAGCCGTCGATGACAAGCGGCTGGTCGAGGGTCGCCGTAAAGGTATCGCCCGCCTGGTTGCGCACGGTCGACAGCGCTTCTCCTAAACGAACGGAAAGCAAGGTGCCCGGCGGGATCGTAACGGTGTGCGGCACGGGCGCCGGCGGCGGCGCAGGCTGAGGCTGCAATACTTCGGCGCGCGCGGGCGGCGGTGGCGCGACCGGGGCAGGCGCAGGCGCAGCGGAGGCGGCCTCCTGCGGTTGCGGAGTGCTTGCAACCGGGTCCGGCGCTGGGTTTACAACGGGTACGGGCGCGGGCGTCGGATCGAGCCGTCTATCGGCGATGCGGCGGACCACCGCTTTGTGCTTTGGCCGCGGCCGGTACGACTCGCCTGGCGCGGCCGGTTTCACGGGAGTGGGCGCGGCTTGCACAGGCGCCGGTTCGGCCTGTTCGGGCGCATTGTTCGTCACCGGATCCGGCGCGGGCTTGCTCGTGGCTGACGCCGGCTGTGCGCCGGAGGCGACGTACACGGGATTGTCCGCACCTCCGGGGCGCTGCACCACGGGCTTCGGCCGCACCGCCACGTACACCAAGCCGGACGCAATCGCAGCGCCCGCGACAAACGCCATCAACACTTTTGTATTGAGCATGCTCGCGACCCCCAAATGCTATCAACGTGGCACGGCGGCGGCAAGTTTCGCCGGGCATGGAGGGAGGGCACGCCCTCTAGCGGCGCCCGAACAGCCAAAAGATCAGCGTCAATACGGCGCTGAGCAGCAGACTCGTAACCCACGGGAAGTAAAAGACCGAATGCTTGCCACGGACGACGACATCGCCCGGCAGCCGCCCGAACCGGAACGACATGCGTTCCCCGAGCATCACCAGCACGCCGGCGATGATCAGCGCCGCGCCGATGAAAATGAGCGTGCGGCCAAGTCCCATGCTCCTATTGCCGGATTATTCTCCGGTGGTGCCCGCCGTAGTGGCTGCTCCAGCCTCCAGCGTGTCGGCGATACGCTCATACACCACCGGCCCGTTCTTCTGTCCCATGATCAAAATAGTGTACAGTTTGCCGGGCGCCAGGTGCAGATTGCTCACCCGCAGTTCGTTTTTGTTCGTGCCCTTCTTGCGAACGTCTACTTCGGCCAGTGTGGAATCGACTTCCTTGTAATCACTGGCATCGTTAAACCCGACACCGCTGAGCAACGCGTCGTTGCTGTTCGGCGTATAGACCGCCACATCTCCGATGGCCGGATTGGCATTCAGCACGCGTATTTTGGCTTTGTCGGCCGCCGGCGCCGTCAGGTCGTCATTGATGACGTTCAAGGTCGCCTTGCCATCCGCGCCTCGAGAGGCGATCACGGTGTAGTGCTTCCCCGCGGAAAGCCCTTCGCTGTTCGTCGCCAGCGGCTGCTGCGCGGTATTGGCATTGACGCCGAATAGTTTGAAATCCTGCCGCTCGGCTGGAAGTTCCTTGTAACCGGTTACTTGCTTATAGTTGACAGCCGAAAATGCCGCGTCGTTGCCGAAGTACAAGTCGTGCTGCTCCGGCGTGGCGTTGATAAACCGCACCAGTGCTTGATTCTGCTGTTTGGCAACGGTACCCGCGGGGGCAGTCGTCGTCCCCCCTGGCGCGGTCGAAGCCGACGGTTCTTTTGTCGTAGGATTGTTCGAACCGCAGGCGGTCATGAAGAGTGCGCCGGCCGCGATCGTTAGGGTTGCGGTGATATATCTGCCCATAGTGGTCCTCCGAAGATTAGAGACACTCGCATGGAGGATGTTTCACGCCACAGCCTCCGCCGTTTCATGAGTGACATCGCGCGGGTTCTTGTCATCACGCAAACCGACGAACTTGGAATGCCGCAGGTGATTGCCGGCGGTCCATTCCGTGTATTCCACCTGCGCGACAAGCTTTGGTTTCAGCCAGCAGCACTTCTTCATGACCTCCGGCGTGAGCGCTTCGCCGCGGCGCGCGTTTTTCGGCTCGGGCAGGTTGGCGAACGGGCACGTGCCGCTGCCGAGACCGTCGAAACGCGCGAACACCTGCTGTTTCACCAGGGGCGTGAAGCCGTTCTTCACTTTGCCGATGAAGATGAGGCGCTTGCCTTCGTA
>JAICMB010000372.1 GCA_025929455.1 Bryobacteraceae bacterium
CGCGAATAGCCCGATTCTATCGACCTTACTGGGAACAAGCGACGGAACGGTCTCGGTCACCTCCGCATCGCTGCTCTTCGCGACACCCGACGAGCGCACCCGCGTCATTCCCTACTGTCACGGCGCGAACTCGTTTACGGTGATCCTCGGCGGCGGTTGCACTGGTCCGGCCATCGCGTATATCAATTCAACCTCGCATCCGTCCTGGATCGCAATCGATTCGTTCCTGGCGGGCGGCAACAACTGGCAGAGCGTCGGGCATCCGCCGAGCGAGGACCCTATCCTTTCTCAATACGGCGGCACGATCTCACAGCAGCGCGACGCGTCTGACATCCCGGCCGGCTCACCGCAAAGTCGCGATCTCGTCAAAAACGCGCCGCGCAACGGAACGTTCACCGTGGCGATCGATAAGCCCGGCCCGTTTGTCGTCTACGTCGCCCCCGCGGCCGCGCTCGTGGGCACCATCGACCTCGCTCCGCGCGAAATCGTCTCGCTCTACGGACCCAATCTCGACAACGCCACGGTTTCGCTCGGCGGAACAACCCTGACGGTGTTCTACAATGGCGCAAATCAGATCAATGCGTTGCTGCCCGACGGACTTTCCGGCCTGCAGACGCTCGCGGTCAATAACGCCGCCGGCCTCTCGCACACGAACATAATGCTCGACACAGCCGCTCCGGCAATCTTCACGCTCGATCAGTCCGGCACTGGCGCGGCCGCCGCGATCTACACCGGCAATTACGTCTCGCTATTCCTGACGGGACTGGGCGATTCGACCCCGCACGTGAACGTTTACGTCAACGGAGCGCAGGTAGCGACGACCTACGTCGGCCCCGCACCCGGGTTCCTCGGCTTGGACCAGATCAATTTTCCGCTACCGGCGGGAGTAACGCCTGACACGCATCCGCAGGTGACCGTCACCGCGGGTGGACACACGAGCAACGCGGTTGTCCTCCAAAATCCGTAATTCCGAATGTGCACGCGCAACATTTCGCCGCCGCTGTGTCGGAAATACCCGCCGCCTACCGGCGCTGGCTGCGCGGAGACGACCCGAGCATCGAGAAAAACAAACCCAAAATGAAGAGGAAAGCGATTCCGAATCCCACCAGCATACAAGCCTCCCACCAACTCCTGCGGAACATATCGGCAATCTTGTGCCCAAACTGATCCTGCTAATTACGCGCAACGCGGAGGCGGTTTGGGTCAAAAAAAAGCGCGGCTCGCTCGAACCGCGCTTTCAACCAGAGGAGGAGAAGGTTAAGAGTTGCAGACTCGCAAATGGCTTGTTCGGAACCCTTGCTCGGCCTGCGTTAATCTTCTACTGTGTAAGAGGACGCACAGATTGGAACAGTGGTTCCAGTAGCACCGGCCGAATATGCCACAATGTTGCGAATCTGACACACTTTTGCAATTCAGCAGCCAAAACGCGCTTCTTACGTTATAAAGATAACTCCTTACGCCCCATGCACATACAGCTTGTTTAGGGGCACTACGCTTCACATTTGTAAGCACCGCGTGCCATACTGGTTGTAGAAAGATAGCAACCCGATGACGCAATTGGGGGAAGCGGTTACCCGCTACCACAAAATTATCGAGAGCGATCCCTACCGGGACCTGTCCTGGGCGCAAGAGTTGCAGGATCGCATGAAAGCGCAGCAATTGGCTGTCGGCGGCAAGCCGGTATCGCCCGTCCTGCGCCCACATTTTATCACCCGTCGCCAATACACGAACCTGGTCAACGCCGCCGAGTCGCTGAGCGTGGCAGTCGGACGCGTCGAAACCCTGGCGCTCAACAACCCGGCGCTGATGTCGCGCATTGAAATGCTCCCGGCGGAGCGCATGCTCGCGGCAGTAAATCCCGGCTACTCGTCCCCTTCAGTGGCTTCGCTTTTCAATACCCACCTGCACAACGGAACAGTTCGTTTTGCACAATACGCGGCGGAAGCGCCGGCGGGGGTGGCCTACAGCGAAGCGCTCGCCGACCTCTTCTATGATGCCGCGCCGGTCAAAGATTTTCGCAAACGTTACAGCCTCTCCAAGCTCCCCGGAACCAAGCACCTCTTGCACGCCGTTCTAAAAGCTTATAAAGAATGGGGCGGCCGCAGCAAGAAACCGCACATCGCAATTCTCGAATTCCGGCAGCCGTTTAAGACGGCCGAATCGGCCGAAAACGAACTGATCGCGGAGAATTTCCGGCAGCTCGGATATGCCGCGGAAGTCGTTACGCCGGACCAGCTCGAATATCGCAACCAGGTCCTGAGCAGCAGCGATTTTCATATTGACGTGATATTTCGCCGTATCCGCGTGCAGGAGTTTATGGTGCGGTACGACCTCTCGCATCCCCTGCTTCGCGCCTATCGCGAGGGCAAGGTTTGCGTAGTCAATAATTTCCGGTCTGAAATCGCGCAAAAGAAGGCCATCTTCGACCTTCTTACCGATGAGCAGGTCACAGCGCAGTTTCCGGCCGCCGAGAAACGCGCCATCCGCGAATTTATCCCGTGGACGCGCATGGTCAACGCCGCTAAAACCACGTTCGGCAACCAGTCCGTGGACCTGCCTGAGTTCATTTTGCAGAACCGCGAGCGCCTGGTGCTGCGGCCTAACGACGATGCCGGAGAGCACCATTCTTACCGCGGCTCCGATACCGATGACGCCGGCTGGGAGAAAGCGCTCAAGACCGCGATGCGCTCGCCGTACGTGGTGCAGGAGGCCGTTGACCCGGTTTACGAGACGTTCCCGCTGATGTTTTACGGGCATCTCGAAATGCGGCGCATGCGCGTCGATGTGTTCCCCCACTCGTATCTGGGCAAAGTGCAGGGCGCGTCGAGTTGGATCAGCGCCAGCAATGGAACCGGATTCTCGACCCTCTCGGGCGTAGCCCCGATCTTCATCCTGGGATCGCGGTAGGGAAACCTGCCGCGGTCCGTAAGGACCATTACGTTCCCCTAGATTGACATCCCCCCTGAAGGTGAACTAATCTTAGTCTTTCGCTAAGCAGTTCAGTACTTCCGGGCTATACCGCTCCGCGCCCTGTTCTTTCGTGCGGAGCTATGGTCCGCACGTTGGAGATCATGCAGGAGCAGCCCTACTTCGTAGTCGTCCTCGCCCATTCGTTGCACGGCCGCCTGCGCCGTGTGCAAATCCCCCACAAGGCCATCTACACCGTCCTGGTGTTCGCGCTCGTGGGCTTTCTCACGGTTTTCGGGTTCCTCTGCAGCTACATGCGGATGACCTGGAAAGTAGCCAATTACAACGCGCTGCGGCACGAGGTGGATGCCGTGCGCAAGAAGTACAAGGAACTGCAGCGGCAGAACCGCCAGCAGACCGAGCAACTGGCCTCGCTCCAACTGTTCGCCAGCGAGGTGACCATTTCCTTCGGGCTGGATGGGAAGCCCATATCGCACACCGGCCGCGATGCCGCCCCGCTCACGCCGACCTACGCCGAGTCGCTCGAGGAATACAGTACCCTGCAGGCCGCGGTCTTCTCGCCGCACGATGACGGTTTCCGCAAACAGTGGCTGGTCAACACCCGGCCCAGCCTCTGGCCGGTATATGGCCGGCTCATGAGTTCGTTCGGCGGCCGCTCCGACCCGTTCTCGGGCGAGGGCGCCTGGCACAAGGGCGTTGACCTTTCCGCCCCACGCGGCACCCCCGTTCATGCTACTGCCGACGGCATCGTCGTACACGCCTCCTGGGGCGGAAGCTACGGGAACCTCGTCGTGATCGACCACGGCAACGGCATGCAGACGTACTATGCGCACCTCTCCCGCTTCGCCGTGTTGCCCGGTCAAGAAATCCGCCGCGGCGAGGTGCTCGGCTACTCCGGCGCTACCGGCCGCGCGACTGCCCCGCACCTGCATTACGAGGTGCGCGTCGGCGGCAACCCGGTGAATCCGTACAAGTACCTGAGCCATTCCCAAATGACCATGGCCACCCCCATCGCGCACAGTGACCTGCCGTTTTGATGGCTCTGCGATCTGCGAGTTCACGGCTACCGCTCCGCTGCCGGGTATTACGACACCTCAGAATCCCCGCACCGCGCGCCCGATTCCGAAGTGGCGCGGCGAGTCTCCGCGGGTGACTGCGCCTCGTCCGCTCTGTTGCAATCTCGGGTATAGGATTGCGGCTCCGCTGTGAGTGGGGCAGATTTTTAACCTGCGGCCGATTGTCAGAGGGACTTGCAAAATTCGCCGCAATCAGCAGAATCGGTCGAATTCGCAAGAACCCTCGACGTGTTTTGTTCGAGTTGCAAAACATCCGATCGCGCCGACTTGTAAAATTCGGAATTTTGCAAGTCCGTCAATCGGCCTTCCGCCGCACACAGACACGGCCGCTGCCTCA
>JAICMB010000572.1 GCA_025929455.1 Bryobacteraceae bacterium
GAGGCCGGCTCGCTCGAAGGCACGCGCCCCGGTTGGGAAGGGCGCATCGACTGGGCGCACCGGTTTAGCGATACGGCATCGGTGCACTTCGCTCCGGTGTTTCATTGGAGCGCGACGCACGTACTTGGGCAGACGGTGCCGTCGCGCGTGGCGGGCTTCGATTTCAGCATCGTGCCGGGCTGGCGAACCTCGTTCGATGGCGCATTTTTCGCCGGGCAGAATGTCGCGAATCTCGGCGCTCTGGGACAGGGATTCACGATCACGCGGGACAACATTGTGCGCCCGGTGCGTAGCCGCGGAGGTTGGGGGCAAGTGACGCTAAACGCGACCGAGCGGGTTTCCTTTCACCTGTTCGGCGGCGTCGAGAACGACCGCGAGCAGAACCTGTATAGCGGCATCGAGCTGAACGCGGCGTATGCGGGAAATATGTATTACAGACTGGCGCCGAACGTTATTCTGGCTTTAGAAGCGGGACAGATTCGGACGAACTATATCAACACCGGCGCGCGTTTGCGCAATACTTATGACGCGGCTCTGGCTTATTTGTTTTAGCCTCGCAGCTGCCACGCAGGCTGCAACGGTAACGGGTACTGTTTCCATCGCCGGCCAGTCTTCGAAGGTGAGGCGCCAGCATCTTGCGGGGGTCGCGGTCTGGCTGGAGCCGCACGATCCCGCCGTCAGCGCACGCCCGCGCACGGTGCAAATGTTGCAGCGGCGGAAGGAGTTCCGTCCGCACGTGCTGGCGGTGCCCACGGGGTCGACCGTCGATTTTCCCAATGCCGATCCCATCTTCCACAATGCGTTTTCGAACGGCAACGGCCAGATTTTCGACGTCGGGCTGTATCCACCGGGCACTTCGAAAAAGGTGAGTTTCACGAAGGCAGGCATCGTGCGTGTTTTTTGCAACATTCATCAATCGATGAGCGCGGTCATCGTGGTCGAGAACACGCCGTATCTGGCGGTGACGAACGACCGCGGCGGATTCACTATTGCCGGCGTGACGCCGGGCGAGTATACACTGAAGGTTTTCTACGAACGTGCGACGCCCCGCATTCTGAACGCGCTCTCGCGCACGATTAGGGTCGGTGAGGATGAAGTGACGCTGCCGCGGGTGGAGATATCCGAGGTCGGCTACATTCCGCTGCCGCACAAGAACAAGTACGGCCGCGATTACCCGCCGGACGATTCCGGCAATCCGGCGTACTCGGGAGGGAGCAAGTGAGCGGCTCACGACTAACGAGTCCAGCGCGGTCGCTGCGCACCAAGATCGTGCTGGTCAGTTCGCTGCTGCTCGCGGTTCTCTTTGCGGCTACGGCCGCGATCGTTCAGCAGCGCGTGACGGAGACGATGTCGCGATCGCTCGAAGCGGAGGCGCAGGCCAGCGTGGAGGCGTACCGTTCGCTGTGGAAGGCGCGCGCGGATCGCCTGGGCGCAGTCAGCCTCGCGCTTAGCGGTATGTCGGATGTGCGAGCCGCACTGGGCACGGGCGACGCGGCCACGATCAGCGACCTGGCACGCGAGCGCTGGGCGAAGCTGTCCGATAAAGAAGCGTTCTTCATCGTGGCCGATCCGACGGGCCGCATATTGGCTTCGTTCAGCTCCGGCGACGCCGCACCGCAGCTTGAGGAACTCGCGTCGGTGCGCAACGTATCCGCGCGGTTTCCTTCGCAGGTGAGCGGGTTCCTGTTGCAGAACGATCGCCTATACCAGGTGGTGATGACGCCCGTGTACGTGCAGAGCGTGCACGGACCCGCGCTGCTCGACGTGTTTGCCGCCGGTTACGCGATCAGCAGCGCCGCGCTCGATCAGCTCAAGACCGCCACGGGCGGCAGCGAGTTCATCTTCACGGCAAATGGGAAGATGATCGCGGGAACGCTGCCTGCAGCGGCCGCGGCTTCGCTATCTCCGGCGCGCGGTAATCGTGTCGCGGGCGCCGGCGCCGAGTACGTGTCACTCGAAGAACCGCTGCTCGACGTGGAGGGCCGCACGATCGGCAAGCTGCAAATCCTGCGCTCGTTCTGGGCCGCGGAGCAGGCCATCCGTGCGCTGCGCGAAGGTTTGCTGCTGGTGTGGTTGGCGGCGGTGGCGGTCGGCATTCTGTTGAGCTATGTGCTAGCACGACGCTTGACGGCGCCGGTGGCGCGGCTCGATCGCGCGGCGGCGGAGATCGCGCGCCAGAACTACGATTACCGCGTGCCGGTGGAAAGCGAAGACGAGCTGGGGCGCCTTGCGGCGGCGTTCAACGCCATGTGCGACTCGATCCAGCGTGGGCGGCACGAATTGGTGCGCAACGAGCAGCTCGCGACGATTGGCCGGCTGTCGACATCGCTGGTGCACGACCTGCGAAATCCACTCGCGGCGATTTATGCCGGCTCCGAAATGCTGGCTGAAGGCACGCTACCGCCGCAGCAGACGGTGCGGCTGGCGGGCAACATCCACCGAGCATCGCGACAGATTCAAAGCATGTTGAAGGAGCTGACGCAAGTCGCGCGCGGCAAGACCGCCGAGCTGGAGGTTTGCCCGCTGACGGCATTGATCCAGTCGGCCTGGGAACTGGTGGCACCCGCGGCGAATGCGAACGGGGTGGAATTGTCCTTGCATGGCAGGACGGAGGCCGAAGTCACGGTAGAGCGCATGCGTGTGCAGCGCGTGTTCGTCAATTTGTTCGTGAACTCGATCGAAGCGATGCAGAACGGCGGGCGCATCGAGGCGAACGTGCGCGCGTGCGACCGCGGCATCGAGGTGGTGGTACAAGACGACGGGCCGGGCATTGCCGGCGACCTGCGCGCGCGGATATTTGAACCATTCGTGTCGGCGGGCAAGCGCAACGGCATCGGCTTGGGGCTGGCGCTTTCGCGGCAAACCATGCGAGACCACGAAGGCGACCTCAAGGTGGATTTCACTTCGGAGCGAGGTGCGCGCTTCGTGGTCTGGCTGCCGCCGGCGGCTGTGAAGATAGCAGCGGCGGCGTCGGAAGGGTAGCGGTGTCTCAGTCAGCCGAAGAGCGGGTCTGGAGACCCGCTGCAGGCGTGGACGCCTGCCCC
>JAICMB010000731.1 GCA_025929455.1 Bryobacteraceae bacterium
AACTTTCGAGACGATATGCCAGCGATTGGCGCCGAGACTGGCCGCAGCTTCCTCGATTTCGCTGTCGAGATCGAGCAGCACCGGCTGCACCGTCCGCACCACGAACGGAATTCCGATGAAGACCATCGCAACGAAAATGCCGATCGGCGTGAACGCGACCTTGATGCCGAGTTCGGCCAGCGGCGCGCCAAGCCAACCCTTCTGCGCGAACAACGACGTCAATGCCACGCCCGCCACCGCGGTCGGCAACGCGAAGGGAATATCGACGATGGCATCGAACAGGCGGCGGCCGGGGACTCGGTAGCGGACCAGTGCCCACACCACGATCATGCCCATCACGAGATTGACCAGCGCGGCGCAGAACGCCAGCCCGAACGAAATCTTCAGCGCATTCAGCGTGCGGCGGCTGGTGAGGATGGCCCAGAACTGATCCGGGCCAAGCTCCATCGTTTTCAGAAACAGGCCGGCGAGCGGGATCAGCACGATGATCGACAGCCACGTCAGCGTCAGTCCCATGGTGAGACCGAAGCCCGGCAGCGTATTTCGTCGCAATCCCCCGCTCACAATGGCCCTCGTGGTGCTAGGTTCCGGCGAAATCAGTTCTTGTAAATCTGGTCAAAAACGCCGCCTTCGCTGAAGTGTTCCTTCTGCGCCTTGGTCCAGCCGCCGAACACATCGTCGATCGTGAACAATTCGACCTTCGCGAACGATTTTTCATAAGCTTTCGCGATTTCCGGATCGCGCGGACGATATGAATTCTTCGCGGCGATTTCCTGACCTTCCTTGGTGTACCAGTATTTCAGGTAGGCCTCTGCGACAGCACGGGTGCCCTTTTTGTCGGCAACACTATCGACAATAGCAACGGGCGGCTCGGCGAGAATCGACAGCGGCGGCGCGACGATCTCGAACTTGTCCTTGCCGAATTCCCGTTGCGCCAGAAAGGCTTCGTTCTCCCACGCCAGCAACACATCACCTACGCCGCGCTCGACGAAGGTGACTGTCGCCCCGCGTGCGCCGGTATCCAGCACCGGAACGTTCTTGTAGAGATCTGCGACAAATTGTTTCGCCTTATCGGCGGAGCCGTATTTCTTCAGCGCATAGCCCCATGCGGCGAGATAGTTCCAGCGCGCACCGCCCGACGTCTTCGGGTTCGGCGTGATGGCGGCAACACCCGGCTTGATCAGGTCGTCCCAGTCCTTGATGCCCTTCGGATTTCCCTTGCGCACCAGGAAAACAATCGTCGAAGTGTAGGGCGACGAATTGAGCGGCAACCGCTTCTGCCAATCCGGCTTTATCAAGCCTTTCGCAGCAATGGCATCGATGTCGTAAGCGAGCGCAAGCGTCACGACATCGGCTTGCAGGCCGTCGATCACGGCGCGTGCCTGCGAGCCGGAGCCGCCGTGCGATTGCTTGATCTCGACGCTCTTGCCGGTTTCCTTCTGATAGGCCGCGGCGAACGCCTTGTTGAAATCGACATAGAGCTCACGGGTCGGATCGTAGGATACGTTGAGCAATGAAACATCCGCCGCAAATGCGGAGGTAGCCCATGTGAGCGCGGCGGCAACAGCGAGGAAGCGGCGAAACATTTTTGTCTCCATACGATTTTGCAACGTGATGGTTGTCGAAAACGTACGAACAAAACTGTTGAAGTGGCGCTGCGAAGTCAACGAAACCGCTTTTCAATGTTTGCAGCGATGCAGCGGCGTTTTGCTACGAGACCTTCCTCGTATGGATGCCGCATTCCGTCTTGCCTTTTCCGCGCCAGCGGCCGGCGCGCGCGTCCTCGTTCGACTCTGAACGGCTCGTGCACGGCATACAACCCACCGAGAGGAAGCCGGACGCCACCAGCGGATGCGGCGGCAGCTTAGCGGATGCATAGATCGCCGCGATATCCTGCGGCGTGACATTGGCGAAGGGATTGAACTTCAGCCGCGCGCCATCGTCCTCGACCACGGGAATGTCCGCGCGCAATCCGCCCTGGAAACGCTTGCGCCCGTTGATCCAGGCCTCGAACGGTTTCAGCGCGCGCGCCAGCGGCTCCACTTTGCGAATACGGCAGCAGGCGTCAGGATCGGTAAACCACAACTCGCGATCCGGATCGTCGCGCTTCAGCGCCTCTTCCGAAGGCTGAATCGAACGGACGTCGCGCAGGCCGAGCGCGGCAATCAGCGTATCGCGATAG
>JAICMB010000489.1 GCA_025929455.1 Bryobacteraceae bacterium
GAGCAGGCTCACACCAGTAGAGAAGCGATGTTGGAAGCGAGCTTGCAGGCCGTTGTACTCGGAGTTGCCCTCGGCGTTGAAGTACGAGATGCCCGTATCGATGGCCGGGAACGGGCGGCGCGGAGCATACGGTGCGCTCGGATCCGCCGTCGGCGAGGCCTGGTTCAAGTTAAAGAACGTGTACAGTTTGGTTCCCTTCGAGCCGACGTATGCCACTTCCAAAACGCTGTTGGCACCGGCCTGATACTGCGCCGTGAAGTGCCACTGCATGACATAGGGCGTGCGCATGTTCGGGTCTTCGGCGAAGAGCGTGGGAGTGTTGGGATCGACCAGCGCGTTCGCCGGGAAGCCGTTCTGCAGGAACGCAAGCCCGGGTACCGAACAATCGAGCGCAGCGCTGGCGGACGGCAGCCCGCAAGGTGAGGAGAACGTTTCGCCGACGAAGAACGGCGGGTTGAAGCCGGGGCTCGGGTTCGACCAGGGGCCGTTTTCTTCCGCGTTGTAGAAGATGCCGAACGCGCTGCGCAGGACGAGTTTCGAAGCAGCCTGATATGCCAGGCCTATGCGCGGGGCGAGGTTGTTGTAGTCCGGATTCACGAGTCCGCCGGACGCGTTGCGATTGACAGTCAACAACTGCGCGAAGGTGGGCGTAAGCTGCAACGTGCTGGACTTTGGAATATCGAGCTGGCCCGTGAGCGGATTGAAATTCCCTTGCGATGCGAAGCGCTCCTTGACGGTGCCGAAGAACTCGTAGCGCAGACCAAGGTTCAGCGTGAGCCGGCTATTTACGCGCCAATCGTTCTGCACGAACAGCGCGTAGTTCTTGCGCGTGTAGTCGACGTTATGCAGGTTGTTGATGCTGCCGCCGTCGGTCTGGCCCGCGAGCAGCGAAGCGAGACCGCTGCCGCCGCTGCCCGGCGCGCCGGGGTTGTCGGTAAATCCCGGGCCGAAGTCCAGCGTGCCGCGCGGGGCAGCGGGTTGATAGATCGTAAATTCCTCTGGCCGAAATTCACCGCCGACCTTCCAGCTTTGCCCACCGCGGATGAGAGTGAGTGTGTCGGAAATCGAATAGGTGTTTTGAATCTCAAGCGACGGCAGGTAAGTCGGGCTGCCGAGCGTCGAAGCATCGCTGAAGTAAAGCTGGGGCAGACCGCCGTTGTCGTCTCCCTGCGAATACGGCACACCCGGGAAGCCCAGCGTGCCCGAGACGTTCTGGTTGTAGTTGAACTGGAAGCGGCTGGCGCGCAGGCGATTGTAGCCGAGGCGCAACTCGTTCACGCGCGTAGGACTGAAAATGTGCGTTTCGCTGAGGGCGGCGTTGTAGCCGTTGAACTGCTGAATGCCCGAGAAGAAGCCACCGCCATCGCCGAGACCCGGAAAAGACGGCGGGATGGTGCTGGGCGATCGCGACATGCTGAAGCGGTAAAACGCGGTGTCCTGCGGAGAAAACACCTGGTCGACGCGGACATCGCCCTGGTTCCGGTCCTGCTGCAGAACGGGGTTCGCGACGTAGTTGTAGCCGTTGCCGTTTACGTTCGGCGCGGGAAAGAGCGCGATCAGCTTTTGGGCGAGTGGGTCTTGCCGCGATAGCGGAACCACGTTGGACGGCGTTCCGTTGGCGGCGTATCCGAAGGGCACGCCGCAGTATCCGGTGGGCGACGATGCGCTGGTCTGGGTGAGGCGCGTGTCGAACAGTTCGCCCTGGTAGGTCATGCGGCCGTTGCAGTCGGGAACGCCGGTAGGCGAGCCGAGATCGAGATACGACGAAAAATCGCCGGCAGTTTGCGCGGGCGTGGGAACCAGCGACGTGTGCGTCAGACCCTGGCGCACGCGCAAGCCTTCATAGTCGCCGAAGAAGAACAGTTTGTCGCGAATGATGCGGCCGCCGAGCGCGCCGCCGAACTGGTTCTGTTTGTACGGAGGACGCGACGGGTCGAAGAAGTTGCGGGCGTCCAGCTTGTCGTTGCGCAGAAATTCATACAGCACGCCATGAAACCCGTTGGTGCCGGATTTCAGCGTGGCGTTCACGACGGCGCCGTTGGCGCGGCCGAGTTCGGCGGAATAGGTATTGGTTTCGACCTTGAACTCCTGAAGCGCGTCGACGGACGGCATGACCACGTAATTCGCTTCGTTCAGCAGGTCGGGCAAGTTGGAATTGTTATCGATGCCGTCGAGCAGAAAATTGTTCTCGAGCGAACGGGCGCCATTCGCGGAAAACCCGAAGCCGCCCTCGTCGCGTGCGCCGGGCTCGCTGAAGACAACGCCGGCGGTGAGCTGCGCGAGTTGCACGGGGTTGCGGCCGTTCAGCGGCAGGCCCTGCATATATTGCGTTGTGATCACCTGACCGCGTTCGGAGGTGTCGGTTTCGAGCACGGGCGCGCGTTCGGTGACCTCGATGGTTTCCTTCACGTCGCCCGGTTGCAGCGTGAAATCGACACGCGCGCGCTGCTGGATTTGAATCGTAACGGATGGCGCCACTTCGGACCTGAACCCGTTCGCGCCGACGGTGATGCGGTAGGCGCCGACGCGCGCGGGGCTGATGATGTATCCGCCGGCATTATCGGTGGTGGCGGTGTACGCGTAATTCGTCGCCGTATTCACGGCGGTGACGCGGGCGCCCGGAATACTGGCGCCGGTGGAATCGAGAACAGTGCCGACAATGGCGCCGGTGTCCTTCTGCGCCAGAGCGCAAAATGCTGTTAAGAAAACGAGCGCGGCACAACGCGCGAGCGCGCGGCCGAAGCGAGACATAGACCCGAGACTCATGGCCGGATTGTATTGCGCCGTGCCGAGTGAGTCAATGGCGAAGGGATTGGATGGTCCGGAGCAAGCGGCGGCGACGCATGGTTTCTTCGGGGTCGTCGGCTGGAGGCAAATCGGATTTTTGCATTTTCTCCAGATGCCGTTCCGCCTTCTTAATCAGTTTCGCCTTGCTCTCGGCGTACTTTGCCCACACGGGGATGCCTTCGATGCGGCGGAGCGTCCAGGACCAGTCGGCGATTAACTGGACATGAAAATCTTCCATGGCGTTGCGAGGCTGGTAACGATCGAAAAAAGATTGTACGAAGCGGCGGTACTGATAACGGTTGTTGAGCACACTCATTCTCCTGATACAGGAATAGCGGGCGAGTGTGCGGGCGCAGGTGGCGGGTGTGTGTAAGTCGCGGGTACGAGGGGAGATTCCGTCGCGGTTTGGCTGTCACCGGCGCAGCGGGATACGGATGAGTACCCACGCGATGGCCGCGAAACCGATGAGTGAAAGCCAGCCGGTCCAGGCGGCGGGCACGGGTTCACGGATGATCGCGGTTACGCCGAAGAGGAAGACCACGGCAAGCCCGATGCCCATAATGGCTTCGCCTGCGATGAGACCGGAGGCGAGCAGGGTGCCGCGCTCTTCGACGACGAGACGGCGCTCGGAGGAGTAGCGGGCGGCGCGAGCGTCGACGAACCATTTGATCACGCCGCC
>JAICMB010000706.1 GCA_025929455.1 Bryobacteraceae bacterium
AAGGCACGGATCGCGCTCGAGCGCGCGCAGGAAATCGTGCCGTGCGGCTTCAACCTGATGCAGCGCAAGCAACGCCACACCGCGATTGTTTAGCGCTCCGGCATCGCCTGGCTCCAGTGCCAGTGCGCGCCCAAACTCGGGCAGCGCCCGCACCGCGTCTCCCGTGCGTAGATAGTAGCGCCCGCGTTCTTCGTATACGGTCGCGTCATCCGGCGCCAGCCGCGACGCACGATCGAGCAACACCGCCGCCCGCCCCGGTTCTTCCGCGCGCGCCAACTGCAGCAGTGGCCGCACCTTCTGCGGCGCTTTCGCGGCAGCATCGGCCCAAAGACTGCGCTCCGTTCGCCAAACCATGGTGCGTTGTGAGCTGAGCGCTATCAGCAGCACGCCGGCGGCAGCCAGCGCCCGCGCCGGAACCCGAGCCGCAAGCACTCCCACGCATGCCGCGAGCGCGATCATCGGCAGATACATGCGGCGATCCGCGGCCAAATCGGACGCGGGAAACACGGACGAGCTGGGCAGCAGCAGCACGACCTCCGCAACGAACCAGAAGCCCGCGCCGCCGCGCCGCCATGCGAATGTCACGGCAGCCGCAAGCGCTGCCCACGCGCATACGGCCAGCCAGACCGCCGGTGTCGCAATCGCCGGATCGACTGAGAAACCCCACGGCAGTACCAAAAGCCGCAGATAGCGCCAGATCACGACGCCTTGCGACAGCGCGTACGCGGTCCACGGCACGGCCGATTGCGCGCCCGCGCCGGAGCCGGCCACGTGCGCGCTTGAATACATCACCCACAGCCCGAAGCCCGCTGCTAACGCGAGCATGCCGGCGATCGCAAGCGCCACACGCGAAACCCGGCGTGATGCTCCACGCGAATATTCGAGCAGCAGCAGGAACACCGGGAACGCGGCGCATTCTTCCTTGGCGAGCAGCGCCGCGCCGAACAGCGCCACCGCCGCGATGTATTTTTCATGGAGCCAGGCAAACAGCGACATCAGGCACATCACCGTCGCAAGCAGCGTCGCCCGCGCGAATACGTAATTCACCGCTTCGGCCTGCAACGGATGGATCGCGAACACGGCGGCGCCGACCAGCGCCGCGCGCCCCGGCAGCAACCGCTGTAGCGCCGCGAACAGCAGTGCAACCGCGCATAGATGCAGCCCCAGATTGACCGCATGATAGGCAACCGGCGAGGCGCTGCCGTTCAACCAGAACGTCGCGTACGTCAGCGGCCGCGTCCACCACGCCAGCGCCGGAACGCGCGTGAACAGCGCATAGTCGTCCCAATGAAAGCTGCCCGCGAGCGATAGTCCGAACGCAACGGTAGCCGCGCCGCCGAGCAGCACATGAATTTTCGAAGCGGTGATAATACCAGTGTGCCAGTAGAACACGCCGCCACGCCGCCGCGCCTGGTTCCCAAGCCGAAAACCGCCGCGGACCGCAAGGCCCGGGTGGCCAAAATTCTCGCACTGCTCGACGAGATGTACCCCGACGCGACATGCGCACTGCATCATCGCACGCCCTGGGAACTGCTCGTGGCAACGATCCTGTCAGCGCAGTGCACCGACAAACGCGTGAACGAAGTTACACCCGGCCTGTTCGCGAAATATCCCACCATCGCCGATCTGGCGCACGCGAACCAAGCTGAACTCGAGCAGGACATTCGTCCGACGGGCTTCTACCGAAACAAGGCCAAATCGCTGATCGGCGCGGCGCGGCAGGTCACCACAAAGTTCAACGGCAAGGTTCCGCGCTCGCTCGAAGAACTAATCACCATCCCCGGCGCCGCGCGTAAAACCGCCAATGTCGTACTCGGAACCGCGTACGGCATAGCCACCGGCGTCGTCGTAGACACACACGTCACGCGCGTTTCCCGGCGGCTTAACTTCACGCGCCAAACCGACCCCGTCAAGATCGAGCAGGACCTCATGAAAGTTCTTCCGCAAGACCGCTGGATCTTGTTTTCGCACCAGATGATCGAGCATGGCCGCGCGCTTTGCGTCGCGCGCAAGCCGAAGTGCGCCGAATGCAAACTCGACCCGCTATGTTACGCACGCGATAAAACGTTATGACGCGCCGCGCGCTGCGACAATAAATACTTGGCCGGAACGACCCTGCCGCCCTCGCCCACCAGTACGCTGGACGAACGCCCCGCGACCGCCTGGTCGCCCCTACGCTATCCCGATTACCGATCGCTTTGGATGGCATCCGTGGTGTCGCACGTAGGCACCTGGATGCAGAACGTCGGGGCGGCGTGGCTCATGACCACGCTGTCGCATTCCTCACCGT
>JAICMB010000050.1 GCA_025929455.1 Bryobacteraceae bacterium
ATGTTCCAAGGTGAATAAAATCCGCTCCCGAAAGGAGGGAAAGGAACATCGACGACCCGCAAGCAGGGTGCTCAATCTGAAAGAGATCTTCTGCGAGCAGGAAGACTTTCTACGCGCTCTGATCCAGCAGGTAGTGCAGCAGGTCCGTGCTGCGCCAAATGGACGCGCAAAGGAACAGGGCAACAGCGCCTGGCGGATCGCGCCCTCATCGTTCTGCTTTCGCACGGAGGCATGACGGTGAACAAGATCGCCGAGCAGTTGCACACCCGGCTGGCCCGCATATCGAAGTGCGCCAGCGATTTGCCGAAGGTCGGCTGAACGCCTTGTCGGATGCGGCGCGGCCCGGCAAGCCGCGTACCTACACGGAGGAGACCCGAGCGGCAGGTGTCGCAGTTGCTCGATCAGCCTCCGCCGGACGGATACGCACAGTGGAACGGGCCGCTTCTGGCGCAGGCTCTGGGCGACGTCAGTACCGATCATGGCGCATCCTGCGCACGCACCAGATCCAGTTACAGCGTCGGCGGAGTTGGTGTATCAGCACCGACCCGGAGTTCGGACCAAGGCGGCGGACGTTGTGGGCCTGTACCTGAATCCGCCCGAGAACGCGTTGCTGCTTTCGGTGGACGAGAAGCCTCGCCGCTTTACTCTGATTTATGCAAGTAAGCACTGGCTTGGGCACTAGAACGGGCTGCTGACCGGTTGTCACGCGTGGGCCAGCAACGTCCGGCAGACCCCCGGACCGAAACGGAGGGGCTACCCGTCGCCCGCGAAAGCGCCGCTGGAATCCACCTTCCGCGATGGGAGAGGCGAATGGGCCTGGACTGACTACGCCCCCGTTCCCTCTTTCAGTTCCACGGTCTTGCTCACCACGCCTGTCGCTCCCGGCACGCTGATCGACAGTTCGCTTGCCTTCGCGCCTTCCCGGAAAATTCCCAGCGCCGGCCCGAAGATCACCCGCGCTTCCTCCGCGTTCAGGCTCCCCAGCAGCGCGTCCAGCAGCGCTGGCTTCCACAGCCGCAGCCGCACCGGCGTGCCGCCCACCACTGGCGACAGAATCGCCGTCAGGTGCGCGCCCGCACTCTCCACCCCGCTGCGCGACGTCAGAAAAAATCCGCTCTCGCGCCCCCAGATCGCGTCCACCGCGTGATCCAGCAATCGCGACTCCGCATCGATCGCCACCACGTACACCGCCGCGCCCTGATCGGCCGGCAGCACCTCCACGGCCTCCGCCTTCCACTGCCGCATGTGCTCGACGAAATCGCCGCCCGCCTGCGCCACCACTGCGAACAGCGGATCCGCCACCCCGCGCAGCACCTCCGCGACGGCAGTCCGCACGGGCGTCAGCTCGATCGGCGGCGGCGCCGGAGCCGACGCGGCCACGCGCTCCAACTGCTGCGTCGAGTAGTTCACGGTTGTGGCCGTGTCCGTCACGGCATTGAAGTCGATCGCGAACGTGCTCTGTCCCGCCGTCAAGGCGTCGCCCGGCAAGATGGCCGCTTCCGTAATCCGCTGCCCGTTGAGAAACGTGCCGTTGCTGCTGTTCAGATCGCGCGCCACCCACTTGCCGCCGCTGTAGCACACCTCGAAATGCATGCCCGACATATAACTGTCTTCGGCAATCATGCATTCCGATTTGGCAGTGCGCCCCACCCGCACCGCCCGCTCCGTGCTCAGGTCCACTCTGCGGCCCGCCTGCGGGCCAGAAACGATCGTCAATACCGGTGCCATAGCCTGCGTGATCCAGTTCTAGATTCTAGCGTCCGGCCGCTGCTTCCGTATCCAGGCCACAAAATCTTCGGGCGCCCGCATGGTCGATAGCCTCCCCTGCCGTACCAGCGCCCAGTCGTCGAAAAGCCCGGATGCTTTAATGTCCCGCAGTGTAACGGGCGGCTCGATGCGCCCCATATATTCAAAGTCCGCGACCTTCGATTTAGGATTTTTCGGATCTTCGCGCCCGGCCGCCGCCACCTTCGCCAACCCCACGATCTCCGATGCCCCGCCGCTGTGATAAATCAAGACCCGGTCGCCCTCCCTCATGTCGCCGATCGCCCGCACCGCCTGTGGGTTCGTCACTCCGTCCCAGCGCGTCCGCCCCTCCCGCTCCAAATCGGCAATGGAGTAGGTGCCGGGTTCCGTTTTCGCAAGAAAATACTGAATCATCTCTAAAGAGTTCCCCCGACGTCGCCGTTAAGTAAGGTGTGATTCATGTGGGTTCGGCAGGAGGACGCCATTGCGCCCCTGCCCGCTGTGTCCGCGTGCCTGTTATCAGGCTGCTGAAACTGAACAGTGTACAATGAGAAAGCCAACCCAAGGCGCGGCTATGCTTTCGGCCATGTGCCGGATGGGCGGCGCGCGCTGCCAGGAGCATAGATTCGTGAAGTCTTTCCTTTTCTGCACTGTCCTTCTAATCTGTGCGGTTCTTTCCTCTCCCATGTTCGCCCAGGCCCCGCCTGCGCAGGCGCCTCCGCCTGCCAAGGACAATGCTCCCGTCGAAGTTGCGACGCCCCCGGCCACGAAATTGGCGCCCGGTGTCGGTATGGCGGTCGACCCCGGCAAATATTCCATCGGCATTCAGGACGTCCTTTATATCAGCGTCTGGCGTCAACCGGATTTCACCCGCCTGGTCGCGGTGCGCCCTGATGGCAAAATAACGATGCCCCTCATCGGGGATCTGAAAGCCGTGGACATAACGCCTCAGGAGTTGGCCAAAGAGATCACCGATAAACTCTCCGCGTATCTGGTTCATCCGGAGGTATCGGTCGCCGTGCAGGACGTTCGCAGCAAACGGTACTACATCGATGGCGAGGTGAACCGGCCCGGTCTCTATGCGCTGATCGGTCCTACGCACGTCATGGAGGCCCTAAGCCTCGCGGGCGGTTTTCGCGACTTCGCGAATACAAAGAAAATAGTCATTCTGCGCGGTCACAAGACTTTTAAGTTCAACTATAACGATGTCTCGCGCGGTAAGGACATGAAGCAGGATATTCTGCTTGAAAACGGCGATCACATCATCGTGCGCTAACTCTTCATATGCAACCTCAGGAAAACGTCGGAACCCCGCGCAGATCTCTCGATGTAGAGGATTACATCGACATCCTGCGCCGCCATAAAGCCTGGATCTTTGGCCCGGCGTTCGCCGGTCTCGTGCTGGCGGTGGTTGCCGCCTTCCTCTGGCCCGACACATACGTCTCTTCTGCCGTTGTGCGGCTCGTTCCTCCGCAGGTGCCCGAGCGCTACGTGCCTCTGAACATCACCAGCGATTTGCAGGGGCGTATCAACAACATGACCCAGGTGGTCTTGAACCGCGCCTCGCTGACCACTGTCATCAACCAGTACGGTCTTTATAAAAAAGAGTTGTCGCGAGTCCCCCTGGACGATGTCATCGAGCGCATGCGCGCTTCCGATATCAAGATTGGTCCGGTCCAGAACGTCATTAATACAGGTAATGCGCGCGACCAGGTGCCGGCCTTCTCCATCGGTTTCGAATACAACGACCGCTTTGTCGCGCAAAAGGTCACCACCGATCTGGTCACGCGACTGATCACCGAAAGTCTCAACGAGACTTCCGCCGAGTCGCAGATGACCACCGAGTTCCTGCAGTCGCAGTGGCAAACGGCGAAGAAAAAACTTGAGGACATCGATCAGAAGCTAAGCGATTTCCGCAGCCGCAACCTGGGCCGCCTCCCCGACCAGCAGCAGCAGAACATCCAGCAGTTGAACTCCATGGAGACGCAATTACTGAGTGTCCAGGCCTCTGTCGGCCGCGTTAATCAGGACCGCATGCTGCTGGAGAACCGCCTCCGCATCAATCAGGACCAATTGGCCGCGATCAAGACTCCCGATATGCAGGACATCGCCGCCCAGCAGCAAAATGCCCGCCTGCTGGCGAAAGATAAGGAAATATCGGATCTGGAGGGCGGCATCGCACGTATGCGCGAGACGTACAAGGATACTTATCCCGACGTCCAGCATGCGCTCGCTCTGCTCGCCACGGCCAGGCGCGAGCGCGAGGCGATTCTCAAAGAAGACGCCAGCAAAACTAAGATCGACATGCCGCTGCTGCGTGCGAATCCGGAGTACGAGCGGAACCGCCGCGCGCTGGAGGCCAATATCCGCGAGATCCAGGGAGCCATTCAGGCCAAGGATCTTGAAAGTGAAGACCTTCAAAAAGAGGGTAAGCGCATCAACGCGCAGATGAAAGTCATCGGGGATCGCATCGAGGCGACGCCGGTCGGCCAAAAAGAATACGTGGAACTGCTCCGCGATGAGGCGCTCGCGCGCCAGGATTATGACGAGGCCGACCGTAAGCTGGGCCTCTCGCAGCAGTCCACCCAGATTCAACAGCGGCAGCAGGGCGAGCGCCTGGAACTGCTCGATCCGGCTAACCTGCCGCAGACTCCGACCAAGCCGAAGCGGCTCATGATCGTCGGTGTCGGCTTCGCTGCCGGCATCGGACTCGGCCTGTTCCTGGCGGGTCTGCGGGAAGTGAAGGACACCTCGCTGAAAAACTTGAAAGATGTCCGCGCCTACACCAGCCTTCCGGTGCTCGGCAGCATCCCGCTGCTTGAGAACGATTCGGTGGTCCGCCGCCGCCGCCGGCTCGGCTGGCTGGCGTGGTCCACTGCCTGTCTGGTCGGGGTCGTCATCATGTCCGGCTCCGTCGTCTACTATTACGCGACTAAAGTCTAAAAATATATGAGCCGAGTTCACGACGCTCTGCGAAAAGTTCAACAGGCGCCCGCGCCGGAGCAGGCCGTACCCCCTGCCGCCGCACCTCCTGCAGCAAACACTGCGGCTCCGGTGCACCCGGTAACGGAGCCTGAGCCTCCGCAGTCAACGCCGCCGCGCGGTATTGTCTCCGCCGCGATGGCTTTGGCGGGCACGATGCCGGCCCTGGAGCCGCCTCCAGATGAGGCCCCACGCGTCGAAGCCGCTGTGTCGGAACCCGCTCTAGCAGCAAATTCCGTCCACGTCAACGGCTTTGCCGCGGCGGGCGCGGCGCAGCGCCAAGGTCCGGCTCTCTCTTTTCTTTCGCCCGTCTCGATCGATCTCGTTCCGGAGGTCCCCTACAATCCCGATCCGGAAGCCATGCTCATCAGCCTTACGCACCCGGAGGCCGCGCCCGGCGAGGAGTTCCGAACCTTACGGACGCGCCTCAACCACATGCAGACGCTACAACCGATCCACTCCGTTGTAGTCACCAGTCCATCGCCCGCTGAGGGTAAATCCTTCGCCGCCATCAATCTCGCGCTGGCGCAGGCCCAGCTCGCCGGCCAATACGTTCTGCTGTGCGACTTCGACTTCCGCCGCCCCGTTCTCCACAACATCTTCCAGATCGACCGCGGTCCCGGCATCACCGACTTCCTCAAAGGCAACGTCCCCATGCACGAAGCCATGCGCCGTGTCGCCGGCACCAATCTCTTTCTGATGCCGGCCGGCGAGCCTGTGATCAACCCGCTTGAGCTGCTGAACCTCTCCGAGGTCAAAGGCATGCTCGAACACCTGCCTTCGATCTTCAATTGGGTGATCCTCGACAGTCCGCCGCTGTTGTTCGCCGCCGACGCCAATCTGCTGTCGACCCTGTGCCACGGCACCATCCTGGTGGTCCGCATCGGTTCCACCACGGTCGATTCCGTCACCCGCGCCATGCAGTCGCTTTGCGAGAACAACGTCCTCGGCATTGTCGCGAACGGCGCCCGCCGCGGCGAACTCTACAGCAAGTACGCCTACTATCACCCGTACTACACGACCAAAGAAGAAGTGGAAACCGCGACCACCGCGTAGCGTTCGCGCACATTTCGACGTGCGGCGGCGTACATTATGCGCGTCCGCGCGGCCGCATCACGCCGGAGTGCCCGTGCTGCGCTCCGCCGCTTCGCTCTCCGGATCCGCCGTCTTCAACACTGAAAACGGATTGAAGTCCGTGCAGTAATCGAACGTGTCGATCTTCTCCGCCTTCTTCAGCCCGTTCACCACCAGGTACGTCAGCGGCGTCATCAGCACCTCGTACAGCACCTTTCCTACGTACCCCGAAACGATCAACATCACGATCGCGCTCACGCTCAAGATGCCGCCGAACCCCACGAACATCATGATGGTCGAATCCACCGCCTGCCCAACCACCGTCGATCCCACGGTGCGCGTCCATAGCTGCCGCCCGCCTGTCCACAGCTTCATCTTTGCCATCACGAACGAGTTGGCGAATTCGCCGCACCAGAACGCGATCAGGCTCGCAATCACCAGACGCGGTACAAAGTCGAACACGGTCGCAAACGCGCGCTGATTCGGCCATTCCGGCGCGGCCGGCAGCGCCACCGTCACCAGACCCATCACCGCCATCAGCCCCGACGCGAAAAAGCCGAGCCAGATCGCGCGCCGCGACGCCGAGTAACCGTACACCTCCGTGAAGATGTCGCCAAAGATGTACGTGATCGGGAACAGCAGTTGCGCGCCGCTGATGCGCAGCGGGCCGAAAGCGCAAATCTTTTGCCCCACTAAATTGGAGATCAACAGAATGACTACGAACGTGCTCAACAGCAAATCGTAATAACGATAGTCGCGGAAATTACGGGGCAACACACCATTATAGAAGGCGCCCTGCGCGCCGCCCTGTTGGTCATGCGCCTTATAATGAAATTTCACCGCGCTGAACGTTTGCATTGCGCGCCGGCGAACCAATACACAGGGCCCCATACAAGGCAAAGAAACGGAGACAAGCGGACCACCATGGCAGTAACGAGTGCTGGACTGGAGGGGATCGTCGCCACCGAATCGCAGATTTGCTATATCGATGGCGAGCTGGGAATCCTCAGCTATCAGGGTTACGACATACACACGCTGGCCGATAACGCCACCTTCGAAGAGGTTATCTATCTCTTATGGAATGGCCGGCTCCCGAATCGCGCCGAACTGGATTCGTTTAAGGCCGGACTGGTTAAAAATCGCGCGGTTCCACGACAGGTGATCGATTTTCTGAAGACGGCCGGCGAGAGCCTGCCGATGGACGTGCTGCGCACGGCCGTATCCATGCTCGGCCTCTACGATCCGCTCGCGCGCGACAATTCCATCGAAGCGAATCATGAAAAAGCGCTGCATCTGATGGCGCAAACTTCGACTGTCGTCACCACGTTTCACCGCCTGCGCAGCAACCAGAACGTCATCGAGGGCGATCCGAAGCTCGGTCTGGCCGCGAACTTCCTCTACACGCTCACCGGCAAAAAGCCCGACGACGTAATGGAGCGCGTGTTCGACGTCGCGCTCGTCCTGCACGCCGATCATGAGCTGAACGCGTCTACTTTTGCCGCGCGCGTCACCGCGGCGACGTTGTCCGACATTCACTCCGCCGTTACGTCCGCCATTGGCGCGCTAAAAGGGCCACTGCACGGTGGCGCGAACGAGGAGGTCATCCGCATGCTGCTGGCCGCCGGCAGCGAACAGGCCGCGCTGCAGCATGTGAAAGACATGCTGACGAACAAACAGAAGATTCCTGTCTTAGGCCATCGCGTGTACCGCACGGAAGACCCGCGTGCGACGCACCTTCGCGCCATGTCCGAGGAGCTAGGGCGCCGCACCGGCCACCTCGATCTGTATCTCACCTCTAAAAAGATCGAGCAAACCGTTAAGGAGTTGAAACACCTCAACGCCAACGTAGACTTCTACTCTGCATCTACGTATTATTCGCTCGGCATCCCGATCGATCTGTTCACGCCGATCTTCGCAGTCAGCCGCATGTCTGGATGGACCGCGCACATTCTGGAGCAGTATCGCAACAACCGTCTGATCCGTCCGCGCGCCGAATATACCGGCCGCAGCGTCGGCCAGCCCTGGGTCCCGATCGACCAGCGCTAGTGAGGCAGGTTTTTAACCTGCGGCCGATTTTCAATCGGCCTCTCGCTGTACCAGCGAAATGCTTCGGGTTATCGAATGCTCGTCCCAAAACCGCTAGCTCACGCTCGCGGCTCCGGCTACCGAGCCGCGACCGTAAGGGAGCGGAGCCGCGGCCGGGTCTTTCCAGAAACCTGCACCACCATACTTCGGAGGCCACCCACTCATGTACGATCTAGCGTTCTTCCGCTCCAACCTGGACACCATTGCGGAGCGGCTCGCCACTCGCGGCTTTACGCTCGACGTCGAGCGCTTCCGGGAACTGGATAGCGAACGCCGCGCCGTGCTAACCGAATCCGAGCAGCTTAAGGCGAAAAACAAGTCCGCCAGCGCCGAAATCGCGAAACTCCGCAAAGCGGGCCAGGACACGACCGCACAGCAGCAGGAAATGCGCGCGGCCTCGGATCGCGCCGGTGCGCTCGAGGAAAAGGCCAAGGAAGTGGACGAGGCGTTCCGCGCCGCACTCGCCGGCATTCCGAATCTGCCGGACCAGTCCGTGCCGGTTGGGGCGAGTGCAGACGACAACGTCGAAGTGCGCCGCTGGGGCACGCCGCATAAATTCGAATTCCAGCCCAAAGCACACTGGGATCTCGGCCCCGAACTCGATATCCTCGATCTCGACCGCGCCGCCAAAATCACGGGCGCGCGTTTCGCCGTGTACTGGGGCCTTGGCGCCAAGCTCGAGCGCGCACTCATCAACTTCATGCTCGAGGTGCACTCCCGACAGCACGGCTACACCGAAGTCCTTCCACCGTTCCTCATCAACTCCGCGTCGCTGTTCGGTACGGGACAGTTGCCGAAGTTTGCCCAGGACCTGTTCAAATGCGAGAACACGGATTTCTGGCTCGCGCCTACAGCGGAAGTTCCGGTTACGAATCTCTTCCGCGATGAGGTGATCGAGTTCGACCGCCTGCCCATCTCGCTGTGTGCCTATACGCCCTGCTTCCGTAGCGAGGCGGGCTCCTACGGACGAGACGTCCGCGGCATCATTCGCCAGCATCAGTTCCAAAAGGTCGAACTCGTCAAATTCGCGAAGCCCGAGTCCAGTTACGACGACCTCGAACAGCTCACGCGCGATGCCGAAGACATCCTGCAGCGCCTGAGTCTGCCCTACCGCACCGTCGTGCTGTCCACCGGCGATATGGGCTTTTCATCCGCCAAAACGTACGATATCGAAGTCTGGCTGCCCGGTCAGAACGGCTACAAAGAGATCTCCTCCTGCTCCAACTTCGAAGCCTTCCAAGCCCGTCGCGCCAACATTCGCACGCGCGGCGGAAAAGGCAAAACCGAGTATGTGCACACGTTGAACGGCAGCGGTCTCGCCGTCGGGCGCACCTGGGTCGCAATCGTCGAGAACTATCAGCAGCGCGACGGCAGCGTCGTTATCCCTGAAGCGCTACGACCCTATCTCGGTGTGGATGTCATTCCAGCGCGTTCACAGGCCTAGCAACATATTCTGTGCGCGCCTAACCGCACGCGCGCTCAACGTTTTACGAGCAACGTCAGCGTCCGCCCGCCGCGGCGCGCGCACTCCTGCCCGCTAATCTGAGGCCGGAGCGAACCGCTCGCGCGTTCTCCTCGCTCCGCACCAATCATGCTTGGAGGCACGATGCTCGTATTTCGCCGCTCGGCGCTCGCCTGTGCCGCGCTTCTTATCTTTTCGCTCGAATGCTCCGCGGCCCCGGGGCTGACCACGATTCAGGACATCCTGTATCGTGCGGATGGCAGCAGATTCACGGGCCAGATGACGATTTCCTGGTCCTCGTTCCAGGCATCGAACGGCACGACCGTGTCGGCCAACAAAATTCGTCTGCAGGTCACCAACGGCTACCTGCACGTGCAGCTTGCGCCGACTACCAACGCGCAGAGCGCCGCTTCCTATGCCGTCTCGTACAGCGACGGTTTGACGCAGTTCAACGACACGTGGCTAGTGCCGCCGAGCAACGCGCCCGTGCGGCTCAGCACGGTGCGCGTACCGTCGCAAGGCTCCGTCCTGTTGCCGCCCGCCGACACCATATTTCAGATCAGTAATGTCGTCGGTTTGAGCGCGGCACTTTCGATCCGGCCCGTATCCGGCGCCGGCTATACCGGCGGCCGTGCCGCCGTGATCGACAGTTCCGGAGCGCTCGAGGCCGCCAGCGGAAATCCTTCCGATTGCATTCGCGTCGACGGCACGTCCGGCGCTTGCGGTAGCGGTTCGGGTTCATCGGTCACCGGCTTCATCGATGGCGAGATACCGGCGGGCGCCATGGACGGTTCAAATACGGTCTTTACGCTCGCGAGCACTCCGAATCCCGCCAGCAGCGTGATGCTATATCGCAATGGAATGCTGCTACGGCCTGCGGTGGACTTTACCATCTCCGGTAACGCCATCACGTTCAGCGGACTCGTTCCGCAGAACGGCGATGTATTGCTGGCCTCGTATCGCAGTAACGTCAGCATCACCACTATTGGCTTCGTCGATAATGAAACTCCCGGGGGCGCCGTGGATGGCTCGAACGTGACGTATACGCTCGCATTCACTCCAATTCCGGCCGGTAGCCTGGCCGTCTATCGCAACGGATTGCACCTGAGTCCAAACGTCGACTTCACGCTGAACAACAACATCATCACGTTGGTCAGCGCGCAAACGCCCCAACCGGGCGACATCCTGACCTGCTGGTACCGCATCGCGCAATAACGAGGTCGTAGGGCAGGCGTCCACGCCTGCGGCCGGTCTCCAGACCGGCCTCGTCCGCTGCGCAGGACTGCAGCTATGCCGAAACCCTCCCACCCCCACCCGGTCTAACCCGTTGGGTTCGTTTATGCGCGATCTTATGCCGATGCCGGAACGCACGGTTCGCCCGCTTGACGATGCGGCGCCCGGCGTCCACGGTCTATGCACCATCATGGTGAATCTGTACGCCGTTGCGGGACCGGACGGCACCTGGGTATTAATTGACACCGGCCTGTACTTTCAGGCCTCCCGCATTCGCAACTGGGCCGCCCGGCACTTTCAGGGGCGCGCCCCAGCGGCGATTCTGCTCACGCACGGTCACTTCGATCACATCGGCTCGCTGAAAGAGCTGGCGGAATTCTGGAACGTTCCGGTCTACGCGCATCCGCTCGAGCGGCCATACCTCACCGGCAAATCCAAATATCCGCCGCCCGACCCGACCGTCGGCGGCGGCATTTTCTCCGCGCTGTCGTTTACCTATCCGCGCGGTCCCATCGACATCGACGGCCGCCTGCGCGATCTGCCGGACGACAACAGCGTTCCGGGCCTGCCCGGATGGCGCTGGATTCCCACGCCCGGCCATTCGCCCGGCCACGTGTCATTCTTCCGCGACGAAGATGGCGTCCTGATCGCCGGCGACGCGTTCGTGACGACGAAACAGGAATCATTCATGGCGGTCGCGACGCAGCGGCCGGAGCTGCACGGCCCGCCAGCGTACTACACCATGGATTGGGAAGCGGCCGGTCTTTCGGTCGGGCGGCTCGCCGGATTAGAGCCCACCGTCGCCGCCTGCGGCCACGGCTTGCCTTTGGTCGGTCCGCAACTCGACAGCGCGCTCGATTACCTGGCAACCCATTTCGACGACGTCGCCCGCCCCGTGCACGGCCGCTACGTCCGGCACCCCGCACAAACTGACGAAAACGGCATCGTGCGACTGCCCCCGCCAGTTGTGCCCGTAGCGCAAAAAGCGCTCATCGGCGCCGCTCTCGCAGGCGTAGCAATATTCGCTCTAACGCGCCGCAACCGCCCCGCCTGAGCGGATCATCCATTCGGACGACCGATCTCGCCGCCTGCCTCTCAGCGCGTGCCGAGCGCGCAACTTCATGAAAACGATGTACTACTACACCTCAATTTCTTCGCAGCCTGAGAAGATTTCATGCCGCTAAGCTCGTAAGTTGCTGAGTGGTCGCG
>JAICMB010000461.1 GCA_025929455.1 Bryobacteraceae bacterium
GAAGATCTCGAGCTTGCCGCGATCCGGCCAGTTTGGATCGTTATCGAGACGCGCAATCTGGAATGGACCAAGAGGCAGCACGCCGTTTTCGATTTCCCGGTTCGAGGCTTCGAACTGCCGCTGAAGGCGTTTCACCCGCGCCGCCGTTACACCCGTCACCGCGTGCGCGCCGGCCAGGATGGCGCTCAGATAGATGTCGTCGCCAAACGTCAACCGGTCGGGATGGAAGAAACCTGCCATTCCGCCCGCGAGCGCCCGATTGCTGAAGGCATCGAGCAGCGCGGCTTTCACCTGCCCGCGCAGATACTCGGGTGCGATGCAAATATCGAGCGCCAGGTCGATCGCGACATACTCGGCGGCGCGCACATCGAGATCGTGGCCGATACGGCGGTAATCATCGAGGTAGGTCTGGATCTCCGCCGCGAGTACGTCCGCTTGTGATGCATACGCGGCCTTGGCGTCAATGCCGACTTCAGCTTCAAACCAACTGCCGGTCCATACCAGCCGTGCCGCGGCGCGTTGAATCTTTGCATTGCGTCCCGCAATAACCGCGTAATCGTCGGCAATAATGGCGCGCTGTAAAGCGGTGGGGCCGAAGCGGAAGGCATACGGCGCGTTGAGTTTCGCCTCTTGCATCGGTTCGGGCGCAGCGCCGCCCCCGGCGGGCAGTGGATTCCAGACCCGCGAGATATCGTTGCTCAAGTCGCTTTCTTTATGAACCAGAAGCGAAATCGCGCCGGCGCCGACGTTACCGGCGGTTCCGTTGCCAATCCGATATCGAGCCGTGAACGAAGATGCCGGTACGGGCTGATGTCCGAGTTCACCATCTCCGAACCGGATATTTGCCGTGCCGTCTTCTTCCATTTCCACGACGAAATGGTTGTCGCTGTCGGTGCTGCCGAACAGGTCGTACTGCGCGCTCCAGACACCCTCGGTCGATTCCAGTATGACGACTGGAACTGCTTCGGTTGCATCGGGCGTAAACAGCCCTACCGCCGAATCCGAATCGCTGAATGGAGCGCGGAAGGTCAACGGTTCGCGAGAAAGTGCCGGGCGAAAGCGGCCCGCAATTATCGTGGTTTCGGATGCCTGGCCTTCGCACTCGCAGCACTGAGTAGATTGCTTCGCCGGCACACTGCCCAGATCTTCCGGGCCGATCCAGCGGCCATGATCCACGGGAATCACGTTCGCGCGCACGACCGTGATATTTTCCAGGTAGCGGCACTCTGGCGCGGCGCCTACCGCCGAGATACAGAGATCGAACCGCAGCGCGTCCTCTTCTCTCCATTCGATTTCGATGATCGATTGATTCAGCAGTTCATCGCGGCTCCCGGTGACACGAGTGAGTCGAACCGCTTGCCGGTGTTGCGGATCGGCATCGTATTGATCGCCGGTCACCGGCCCCATGATTTCCTCGAAGATCACGTAATCGCCGGGCGCGAGATGGACGGATTCGAGATCGCCGCGGAGCGTTGCCGATGTGGCGTCCTTTGCGAGGCAGCACTCGCGTTCCCCCCACGTGTAGAACGGGATCGCGTTGTTCGCAACCCACAGTTGAATGTCCTCGCCGGCGACAGGCAGGAACACTTCGTATGCATCTGCCGGCACGCTGCCGAGCTCGCGCTCCTGAAGCGCAGTGCGATCTCCGATGGGGATCACGTGATTCACGCCGGTGATGAAAGAGGCATCCTGCGCATGAAACGAGATGTCCGAACTCACTTCGAGCGCAACTAATGCCCGCGCGTTGCAGCCCTCGCTCAGAAAATAATCGACGAGGCGCGCGTGCCGGCGTACCGAAGGGCGGCGGCGCGCCGTGTTGAGATAGGCCTCGGTCGCCACCGCGTCCTGGTAATAACTGAGGTAGTCGGCGACATATGCGAGCACTTCAATGATGGCGATGCCAATGTCAGGAACGTGCCGTTCTTTCCAATCGGGGCAGATCAGCGCCAGGCGGTCGAGAATTAACTGCCGGAATCCGGCATAGTCTTTCGCGAGGTAGTCGATATCCGGCGTTTCGAACTGCGGCGGTTCACAGCGGCACGAGGGCGCGCAATCCAGATCGGAAGGACAGTTTGCTTTGAACGAGAATTCGATGGACGCGTAACGCGGATCGATCTTTTCGAGGCCAGCCAGGCTCAGCGTGTAGTTGGAGTAATCGCCGGGTTTGTCCACCTGCACGCGCATATAGTCGTCGAGATAGGCAGGCTCATTGCGAACCACCTCGACGAACAGAATTGCGACCCGATCCCGGGCTGTGCGGCCGCCTTCTATGCGCACGTTCTTCTTCGTAATGGTGTCCGGCGCTTTCCCGAGGAAGTACACGGTCAACGTGGTCTGTGCATTGTCCACTTCCACGTAATCGAGGCCGTTCCAACCCGCGTTTTCACGCACTGCGGCGCGGCGCGAATCGGTTCCGCATTCCAATTTCATAACGGCCTCACAAATGTCTCAGTTCGTTCTTCGTGCGTCCGGCGAACCGTATATTTCAGGTTGACTGTCAGCACCGAATCGTTCGCGGTCACCTCCAGGTTTTGCACTTCGATCAGGTCTCCAAGCCATTGCTGGAGCGCCGCGTGAATCGTGAATTGCAGAGCCGCGGCGAGCTCGGGACTGTTTGGAGCAAATACGAGCTGCCGCAGGCCGCTGCCGAACTCGGGGCGGTTGACGCGCTCACCCGGATCGGTCATCAGCATCTGTTCGATCATGTCGCGCACGTGATCGGACTCGTCCGTCGACGCCGTGCGATGACGATTGTCGAAGTGAAACGGGTAGTCGATTTGGATCATAGAAGCCTCATGTCACGATCACTCGCGTTTGCACAGCGGTAACAATCGGTGGACCGTTAGGAATCTGGTCGGCGCTCTGGAAGATGCCCGGAGCCGCACCGGGGCTGGGCAGCACCATTGCCGGGCTCCCGTTGATGAGTACGCGCGTCGAGGGCATCAGCCAGCGCGCAAGCACGCAAGGCTGCGGTTTCCCGGGCGGGATGGTGAACGGGCAGCCGGTGGCAATGATCTGATCGGTCATCAGCGCGGCCGGCATGCCGTTGACCAGCACTCTGGGTTGTGTGGGAATAACTTGCGCCGGCGCCCCGTGGGGGCACTGTACCGTCGCGCCGGCGTGCATGAGAAATCCGGGCATAGTTTCAGTTCCTAAATAATGGTCATCGCTCCGCTGTTGATGGTCACGGCGGGACCCACCATGGTGATCATGGCTCCTTTGCCGTTCTGTATGTAAATCCCCGTGTCATTCACAATCAGCGTGGCGCCTGTCAAGGACTTGAGCATGATGCCGCCCGTCGGTCCGGGCAGATCGCTGATAACGATGGCGTTCTGTCCTGCCGTTTGCAGCACGATGTTCGGCGATACCGGCAATCCCGCGAACGCGAGCGTTGGGACATCGGACGCCATTCCGAACCGGCATCCCGAGAAAATCGGATAGTTCGGATCGCCCTGCTCGAATTCGATCCAGACCCCCGCGCCGATCGGCGGTACGAAATATGTCCCCATCGGCGGGCCCGAAGGACCGGCCAGCGGCACGCAGGGCTCGCACCAACTCGTCGGCACGATGCCGAGCACATCGGGCACCATCGCCAGGATGCGGCCGCGCAGTTCGGGATCGATGTTGTTAATCACTGTACCCCTGTATTTCCCGAAAAACTTCTTGTTCGGGCTTTCTGTTTCAGTCA
>JAICMB010000463.1 GCA_025929455.1 Bryobacteraceae bacterium
CCGAGATAACACGGGTCGTGATAGACGATCGTTTTGCCGCCGGCGCCGGCTGACGGCAGCTTGTCGAGATGGCGCGCGAGAAATTCGCTGTGATGCTCGATCGGCGGCGCTTCGCCGTACTCGCGCCAATCGGTTGAAATGGTGCGGACGCAGTGCGGGCAGATGGAAATCATTTTTTGAACCTTATTCTGCCGCAGCGTTTCAAGATTGTTTTCCGCGAGTTCGCTGAACGCGAGATCGTTGCCGAGCCGCCGCGCGGGATCGCCGTTGCAGCGCTCTTTGCGTAGGACGCCGAACGTGACGCCGAGATGCTGCATCACCGCGGCGAGCGCTGCGATGATTTCGCGGCCCCGCGGATCGTAGCCGCCCATGCAACCGAGCCACAGGCAGTATTCCTGGGTGGCGTCGAAGATGGGGAACGACTGCTTGCGGATGAACTTGTCGCGCTCCGACGACGCGAAGCCAAGCGAATTGCCGTTGCGCTCGAGGTTGAGGAAGAGCTTGGTGCCGTAGTCGTCTTCCCAGTTGCCGGTGTTCACCGCGCCGCGCCGGAGCCCAACGATGATGGGCAGGTGTTGAATGCCAACCGGGCACTGGAACTCGCACGCTCCGCATGTGGTGCATTGGAACGCGGCTTCCTGCGCGAGGTGGCGGCCGATGAGCGGCTCCTCCGACATCAGACCGAAGTCGTTGAGGTAGCGGCGAGTGCCGAGCGCGATTTCTTTGGGGTTGAGCAGCTTGCCTGTATAATGCGCGGGACAATGCTCCGTGCAGCGTCCGCATTCGACACACGAATAGACCTGCAGCGAGACCACGTTGGTGACGTCCTTGCCGGTGTTCAATCCGAAATCTTCGTCGCCCACCAGGGGAGGAATCTGACTGAACTGCGGGCGCTTCAAGAAGATCGTTACCGGGCTGAGCACCAGGTGCAGATGCTTTGTGTGAGGAATCAGTGGAAGGAAAAAGAGGATGGTCAGTGTGTGCGCCCACCACAGCGCCTTGTTCTCCTGCATGCCGGACAGGAACGTAGCGAGATAGGTGATCATCAGCAGGAAAATGAGCAGCGCGATGATACCGGATTCCCAGGAGAACACTCCCAGCCAGCGCGGGCGCACGATAAAACGCCGGATAGTCAGACCCGTGATGCCGACCGCAACGGCGATGGCAAATAGCGCGGCGAACCAGAAATAAAAGCGGCCGATCGCGCCCGCACGGTCCACCAGGTGGAAGTTCAGGCCCTGACCGAAGTGATTCATCGTGATCAATGCGAACGCGCAGAAGCCCCAAAAAACGAGTGCGTGGGCGAGGCCGGGCCAGGGGCGCTGGCGAATGACCTTACCTTGCAGCATCACTTCCCAGATGAAGTCGCGAATGCGGACGGCAATAGAGCCGATGCTGTACCCAGGCTCGCGCCGCGCGGCGAAGATGTTGTGCCACGTCGCACGGAACCGTAGCCAGAACAGCGCGACCGAAATGGCTGTGAGAACAGCGAAGACCGCAATTTCCCAAGGGGAGAAGGTCATCGCCTCCAGCGTACTAGAGAGTATGCACGAGCGTGTTGCAGACGGTCCAATGCGGCCTTCGCTACCACCTGGCCGCGTTCTGCTGATCACGATGATGATCATATGGGCGGCAGCGGCCGAGGCACTCGCCGACTTCCGACTTTACGTCGCGTGGGTCCGCGAGCCCCTTCGCAAGCGTGGTATCGAGTTTCGCGAAGTCTACGCCGGCTCGTTTCGTCTACGCGACGGCAACAAAGTTGTGACGTTTCACCCCAAACATGCCCAACCGGGCTATTATTTCGCCGCGCCAGGCAAGAGGGCTCACGTTGAGTACGGCGTTGCGGAGATGCCGGCATTCTCCAGGTTGCCAGCGACTACTTCGGCTCCCATTAGCGGTGCCCCCTTGCGCTCCTACAGGAACGCATGACATGATTTATCTGTAGAAGCGAAAGAGGAGTTCGATGCCCGATCGTATCGATTTACCGCAAGGCACGCTCGACCTGCTGATCCTGAAAACAGTGGCGCTCGAACCCCAGCACGGCTGGGCCATTGCCGAGCGCATTCAGCAGATTTCGAGTGACGTTCTGCGGATTCAGCAAGGCTCGCTTTATCCAGCACTCCACCGGCTCGAACGCCGTGGCTGGATCAAAGCGAAATGGGGCGCATCGTCCAACAACCGCCGCGCGAAGTATTACGCGTTGACCGCCAGGGGCCGGAAACAGCTTCAAGCGGAAGAAAGCGCCTGGCAGAAACTCACGGCTGCCGTTGGGCAGGTGCTCAAGACCACATAGGAGCGGTGTATGGTCAGCGATCTTCTGTTTCGCCTACGAGCTTTGTTGCGGCGCCGCTCCATGGAACAGGAATTGGACGAAGAACTCCGCGCACACCTTGAACACGCGGTCGAGAAGTACGTGGAAGCGGGCCTGCCGGTCGAAGAAGCCAGGAGGCAGGCGCGGCTGCTTTTCGGCAGCATCGACCAGGTGAAAGAAGAATGTCGCGACGCGCGCGGCGTAAGCTTCATTGACACGACAATGCAGGACCTGCGCTACAGTCTGCGACTGCTGCGAAAGAATCCGGGATTCGCGGTGACGACAATTCTGACGCTTGCGCTCGGAATTGGCGCGACGACGGCTGTCTTCAGCGTGGTCGATAACGTAATGCTGAAGCCGCTGCCGTTCCCGACGGCCGCGCGGTTGGTGCGAGTCCGGTCCGTGATCGCCGCAAGCGGCCATGGAAGTGTCGCGTCCTACCCGGACTTCCTGGATTGGCGCGCGCGCAACGACGTTTTCGACGGCATGGCCGTTTTCCGAACAAACAATTTCACTCTCGCCGGCGCATATGAATCCGTGCATCTCGAGGGCGCGGTGGTTTCCGCACAGCTATTTCCGCTGCTCGGTGTAGCACCGGCGATGGGCCGCGGTTTTCTGCCCCAAGAGGACCAACCCGCCGCGGCCGGTGGCGCCGATCCCGTCATCCTGAGCTACGGCCTATGGCAGCGCGAGTTTCATTCGGACCCCACTGTGTTGGGTCGCAGCATTCAACTCGGCGGCCATGCATTCACCATAGTTGGCGTGATGCCGCAAGGCTTCCAATTCCCAATCCAAGGTGCGGCTGTCGAGTTGTGGACCACGATCGCAGTCGACTCCCGGCCCGGCCCATCCATGATTACTCAGCGCGGCGCTCACTACCTCGATGTCATCGGTGTGCTGAAACCCGGCGTGTCGATTCGTAAGGCGCAAGCCGAACTGGCAACCATTGCAAGTGCGCTAAACAAGGAACATCCCGAGAACAAGCCACGCTCGGTGCGCATCGTGCCGGAGGTGGACGGGGTTGTCGGCCCGGTGCGTACCCCGCTCGTGGTGCTGCTTGGCGCGGTGGGTTGCGTGCTCTTGATCGTCAGCGTCAATATCGCGAATCTGCTCTTGGCGCGCGCGACCGGGCGTTATAAAGAGATGGCCATCCGCGCGGCACTCGGCGCGAGCGGACGGCGGGCAACGCGGCAGATGCTGACCGAGTCGATCGTGCTGGCGCTCCTTGGAGGCACGGCAGGGCTCGCCTTGGCTCTGACGCTGGTCCGGCTGCTCGTGCAAATGATTCCCGCCGACATCCCGCGGCTGAATACGGTCGGTCTTGACGGCCGGTTGCTCGTCTTCTCTTTTTTCACTTCCGTGCTGGCG
>JAICMB010000413.1 GCA_025929455.1 Bryobacteraceae bacterium
ATGTTTTTTCCGGAAGGTTGTTGAATTTCGGATCGCCGAAATACGTGTCGCGATCGGCGTAGGCCAGCTTCAACGCTTCGACGAGCTTATGAATATAGTCGGCCGAATTGAAGCCCAGCTCGCGCATGTCGAAGCCTTCAACGATATTGAGCGCCTCGATCATGGCGGGTCCTTGCGACCAGAAGCCGGGTTTATAGACGCGGTAGCCGCGGTAGGTTGTCGAAACCGGCTGCTCCGGCGCGACGTGAAAGGCCGCCATGTCCTCATATCGCAGCAGTCCGTTGTTGGCGCGCATGAACGCGTCGATGCGGTGCGCGATGTCGCCGCGGTAGAAATAATCGCGGACGGCGTCGATCGCTTCGACGCGGCTCCTGCCCGCGGCGCGCGCTTTCTTCTCGGCGGCCACCATGGCGCGCAGCGTGCGTGCCAGGTCGGGTTCCCGGAAAATTTCGCCCGGCATGGTGATGTGCCCGTTCGGCATGAAGACGCGCTTGGAGTCGGGCCACAGCTCGAACCAACGGCGGCTGCGCGCGATAGCGGACGCGCGCTGTTCGTCGATCGCGAAGCCGTCGGCGAGCTCGATCGCGGGCTCCATCACTTCCGCGACGGACTTGGTGCCGTAGTCGCGCAGCGCGACGAGGTTCGATTCCACCATGCCCGGCACCAGCGCGGGCATGATCCCGGCGACGGGAATAATGCCGCGCAGACCGCCGGGATCGAGCGTCAAAATCTCCCCCGGCTGCAGACGGCGCGCGCGGAACATGTCGGCGGTGGCGAGATGCGGCATCGTGCCGACACCTGCGATGGCGTGCACCTGGCCATCGCGCGTGCGGATGAGAATGGGCGCTTCTCCGCCGAAACCGAAGTGCGAGAACTCGGTGGCCGCCGCTGCAAATATCGTCGCGACGCCGGCGTCAACCGCGTTGCCACCCGCGTAGTACATGCGCATGCCGGCTTCAGTCGCGTAATCGCTGCCACCTGCAACCGCGCCGCGCGTACCACGTGCCGCACGACGGGCGGGGCGTTCAAACGATTGCTTATGTTGGGCGCAGCAGAGGGCGGGCACGCACAGCAGCAGGACCGGCAGGCGGAGAAACTTCATACAGCTACGCACAATTATACTGAGGGGCGGTGCGGCGGCCGGACGCCTACCGCGGTCTAAAATGAAAGAAGTGCAGAAACTTGCGATTATTCTGACTGCGGCTCTGCTCGCGAGTGCGCCCTCGTTTGCGCGCACAAAAAAGAAAGCGTCGCACCAGACGACTGCGACGCACGCGAAGCAGTCCACCAAACATCGCGCGGCCGCGCACACCAGCCGCTCGCGAAAAACGGTGACGAGCCGTTCGTCGCGTTCGCGCCGTACGTCGCGCAAGCGCGTGGTGCGCAGGTATCAGACCGCGCCGACACCGGAACGGTATAAGGAAATTCAGCAGGCGCTCGCCGATCGCGGCTATTACAAGGGGTCGATCGATGGAACGTGGTCGCCGGACTGCGTCGATGCGCTGCGGCGATTCCAGGCCGCTGAAAATCTGGACCAGGACGGCAAGCTCGGTTCGCTGTCGCTGATCGCCCTCGGGCTTGGTCCGAAGCGCATGGTGGCGGTCAAAGCGCCGGTTGCCGCGCCCGCGCCGGTACAACCAGCGCCGGCGGGAAGCGCGCGCCCATGATTGTCGGCGTCGCGAAAGAAATCAAGGATCACGAAGCGCGCGTGGGCCTGGTGCCCTGGGGCGTGGCGGCGTTGCGCGAAGCCGGGCACGAAGTTCTCGTGCAGGCAGGCGCGGGCAAGGGCAGTTCGATTCCCGACAGCGATTACGCGGAGTCCGGCGGCGAGATCGTCGACTCCTCCGAAGAGGTCTGGAATCGCGCCAACCTCGTCGTAAAGGTGAAGGAGCCGCAGCCGAGCGAATATGCTTTCTTCCGGCCGGGCCTGATTCTTTTCACGTATCTGCACCTAGCACCACTGCCGGAACTCACCGACGAACTGCTGCAGGCGGGCGTGAACGCGGTCGCATATGAAACGATTCGCGAGCAGGACGGATCGCTGCCGCTGCTGACGCCCATGAGCGAAGTGGCGGGCCGCATGTCCGTGCAGGTAGGCGCGCAGTACCTCGAAGCTCCGAACGGCGGGCGCGGCGTGCTGCTGGGCGGCGTGCCTGGCGTAGCGCCCGCCAACGTCGTCATTCTGGGCGGCGGCGTGGTGGGGCATCAGGCGGGCAAGATGGCGTTGGGCCTCGGCGCCCACGTTACGATCATCGACCTCAACCTGAACCGCCTGCGCGTTCTCGACGACATCTACAACAGCCAGGTGGTTACGCTGGCTTCGAACGTCTGGACCATTCGCGAGAGTCTGCGTCTTGCCGATTTGGTTGTAGGAGCGGTGCTGATCCCGGGCGCGTCCGCTCCCAAGATCGTGCGGCGCGACATGCTGCGCGGCATGAAAAAAGGCGCGGTTATGGTGGACGTCGCGATCGATCAGGGCGGCTGCTTTGAAACTTCGCACGCCACCACGCACACCGATCCGATTTATTACGTGGACGACGTGCTCCACTATTGCGTCTCGAACATGCCCGCCGCCGTGCCACACACGTCGACGTACGCGCTGACGAACGCGACCTTCCCGTATCTGCTGAAAATCGCGAACGAAGGCCTGGAGCGCGCCTGCGAGATGAACCCGGCGATTCGCGAAGGCGTCAACACGTATGCCGGCAGCATCACGTATCCCGGCGTCGCCGAATCGCAGGGGCGGCCGTGGAAAGAACTCGCGGCGGTGATTTAGCCCGCGCGTGCCGAAACTCGACTTCATCTATTTCGACGCGGGCGGAGGTCATCGCGCCGCCGCCAACGCGCTCAAAGCCGTAATCGAGCAGCAGAGCCGGCCGTGGGAGATACGGCTGGTGAATCTTCAGGAAGTTCTTGACCCGCTCGACATCTTTCGCAAATACACGCGTATCCGCCTGCAGGACATTTACAACCTGCTGCTGAAAAAAGGGTGGACGCTGGGCTCTCCGCAACTGGCCGTGGCGATGCATGCGATCATTCGCATTTATCATCGCGGTCAGGTGCGGCTGCTGCGGAAATTCTGGGCCCGCGAAGCGCCGGACGTGGTGGTCTCGCTGGTGCCGAATTTCAACCGCGCGCTGGCGACAGCGCTGCACGATGTGGGTGGACGGCGCATACCGCTGGTGACGATTCTCACCGACTTCGCCGATTATCCGCCGCACTTTTGGATGGAGCCGTTGCAACCCCAGACGTTCATCTGCGGAACGGATAAGGCGGTGGAGCAGGCGCTCACGCTCGGACACCCGCGCGAATCGGTGCATGGCGTCTCGGGCATGATTCTGCGGCCGAAGTTTTACGAACCGCCGGCGCTTGATCGCGCGGCCGAGCGTCAGCGGCTGGGACTGAAGCCGGATGTGCCGACCGGGCTGGTGCTATTCGGCGGCGAAGGCTCGAGTGCGATGCTCGATATCGCGCGGCGCGTTCGTCAAGACGTGCAACTTCTGTTCCTGTGCGGCAAGAACGACAAGCTGCGGCGGCGCATCGACGCGCTGCAATTGCCGTATCCGTTCGCGACGCTCGGCTTCACGACCGAAGTGCCGTTCTACATGGCGCTGTCGGATTTCTTCATCGGCAAACCGGGGCCGGGCAGCATCAGCGAGGCGCTCGCGATGCACCTGCCCGTGATCGTGGAACGCAACGCCTGGACACTCCCGCAGGAGCGCTACAACGCCGACTGGGTGCGCGAAAAAGAAGTGGGCGTGGTGCTCAGTTCGTTCCGCGAGATCAATGCCGGGCTTACGACCCTCCTCGCGCCGGAGAACTTTGCGCTTTTTCGCGCGAATGCGGTGGCAATTCAGAATCGTGCGGTCTTTGAGATCGCAGATATTTTGGAGACCTTGCTGCCGCCGCAAACGTAATCATCGGTTTTCGCCGGCGGCCCAATCCGCCAGCCGCAATCATTACACCCGGGCCAGCACATCCGCCCCACCCCA
>JAICMB010000568.1 GCA_025929455.1 Bryobacteraceae bacterium
CCCCGCTTAGCTGCGTTGCCGGGGCGGCACTATTGTGCCGTACCGGAGCTTGGACGGCCGGTACGCTGTACGGTCCGTTCCCGTACGCGGGGGTGTGGACACCCGCTGCAGGCGTGGACGCCTGCCCCACACGGCAGCGGAGCCGCAACCAAATACCCGCACATCGCAGTGGAGAGAACGAAGGACAGGCAGCAAAGACTGCCTGTCCTACCGAATGTGCGCGCGGTGCGAAGATTCTGCGGTTCAGACGATGACATACAAATACACCACGCTGAAAATTACGATCCACACCGCGTCGACAAAATGCCAGTACAGCGAAATGGCCTCGAACGCGACGGTCTCTCGGTAATCGATGCGCGACCACAGCGCGATCGACATTACGATCAGCATCATAACGAGCCCCAAGAAAACGTGCATACCGTGAAAGCCGGTGAGCGTAAAAAAGGAGGTGCCAAACAGATTGCGATTGATGCTCACGTTATCGTTCAGCAGCTTTACGTACTCCCGCGCCTGCCCGACCAGAAACGCCGCGCCGAGCACGATCGTCAACGCCAGCCAGCGCTTAAAGCGCCTGATGTCGCCCGCTTTCGCCTGCCGCCCCGCCCACCACGCCGTGAAACTGCTCGCCAGCAAACACGCGGTGTAAATGCCCGTAATGCCGGGATCGAGGCTGGTCAGCGAGTTCGGTGCGTGTGGCACCGCGCCTCGGAAATAAATGTAGGCGAAGATGAGCATCGCGAAAAAAATGATCTCCGACGCGATGAACATCCAGACGCCCAGGACGCTGCGCGAGATGCGCGGAATCATGCGCGCCTCCAATCGGGATCGTCCGCGTGATGGATATCCCACAACGGACGGCGGCTGCGCACGGGCGGAACGCGGTCGAAGTTGTACCACGGCGGCGGCGACGATGTGGCCCACTCGAGCGTCCACGCGTCCCAGGGATTCGCTCCCGCGAGTTTGCCAAAGCGCAAGCTCGCCATCATGTTGGCGAGAAACACCAGCACCGCGAAGCCCAGTACGAACGCGCCGAACGTCGAGATCATGTTCAACACCGCCCACCCCGGCAGATTGGGATACGTGTACACGCGCCGCGGCATACCGAGCAGACCGAGGATGTGCTGTACGAAGAACGTCAGATTGAAGCCGGCGAACGTCAGCCAGAAATGCCATTTGCCGATGCGCTCGTCGAGCATGCGCCCCGACATTTTCGGGAACCAGTAGTAAATGCCCGCAAATATGCCGAAGGCCGTGCCGCCAAACAGCACGTAATGCATGTGCGCAACGACGAAGTAGCTGTCGGTTACCTGCCAGTCGATTGGAAAAGCGGCGAACATGACGCCGCTCAGACCGCCGATGGTGAACAGGACCAGAAACGCGATCGCGAACAGCATCGAAGTCGTGAAGCGGATGGCGCCACCCCACATGGTTGCGATCCAGTTGAATATTTTGACGCCGGTGGGTACCGCGATCAGCATGCTGCTCGCGCCAAACGCGAGATCCCATGCATGCCCCAGGCCCACGGAAAACATGTGATGCGCCCACACGCCGAAGCTCAACAGACCGATCGCGACTGTCGATGCCGCCACAAAGCTGTACCCGTAGATCGGCTTGCGCGAGAACACCGGAATCACTTCGGAGATAATTCCGAAGGCGGGCAGCACCATGATGTAGACTTCCGGGTGCCCGAATGACCAGAAGTAATGCTGCCACAGCAAGGGCGAGCCGCCGCCGAAATTCGTGAAGAAGTGTGTCTGAAACAGCCGGTCCGCCAGCAGCATCACGAGCGAAGCGTTTAGCGCCGGAAGAGCGAAGATGATCAGAAACGAATTGACGAGCACCATCCACACGAATAGCGGCAGACGGCGGATGCTCATGCCAGGTGTGCGCAGCAGGATCACGGTGACGATGAGATTGATGGCCGATGCCACGGTGCCGACGCCGATCGAGAGCAATCCCAGCGCCCAGTAATCGACGCCGTGTTGCGACGAGTATGGCTTTTCGCTCAACGGCGCGTAGCTAAACCAGCCCGCGTCCGGCGCGCTTCCGGAAAAAAAGCTGAAGTACAGCAGCAGACCGCCGAATAACAGCAACCAGAAGCTGAACGCGTTCAGCCGCGGAAAGGCGACGTCACTCGCGCCGATCATCAAGGGCGTAAAGTACGTTGCGAGTCCCAGCAGCACCGGAACGATCACCAGAAAAATCATGGTCGTGCCGTGCATCGTGAACACCTGGTTATAGCCGCCCGGCGGCAAAATGTTGTTATTCGGTAATGCAAGCTGCAACCGCATGAACAGCGCTTCGATGCCGCCGATGCAGAAGAAGATCAGCGTGGTGATCAGATAAAGAATCGCGATCTGTTTGTGATCGACCGAAGCGACCCAGGTGAAGATGTTCTCGCGGTCTTCTGTCTTCTGCGCGGCGCTGATCGGATACGGAAGCGGGAACTCGCTCATCGCAGCGACTCCAGGTAATCCGTCAAGTCGGTGAGCTCGCGATCGGTTAAGCGCAGGTCCGGCATGTGGCTACCGGGTTTGAAGTCATCGGGATGATGCAGCCAGGCGCGCATGTTTTCAGCGGTGTTCGGGATGCGGCCGCCCGCGAGCATCTGCCGAGACGCGATGTGCGTGAGATCGGGAGCGGGCTGCGCGGCGGACGCCGGAACATTCGCAGGCTGCGCGACGCCGCGAATCGTATGGCAATTCGCGCAGGTGCGGTCGCGAAAGACTTTCTCACCCGCCGACCCTCCTGGCGCAGCGGCACGCGCCTGCTGCTTGACCCAGGCATCGAATACGGCGGGATCGTCCGCGATGACGCGAAAGCGCATCCAGGCGTGCTGCACGCCGCAGAATTCCGCGCACGCTCCTTCATACACGCCGGGCCTGTCAGCCGAGATCCAGATGTGATTGGGATGCCCCGGCACCGCGTCCATTTTACGCGTCAACTCCGGTACCCAGAAATCGTGAATCACGTCGGCCGCTTCGATACGCACCGAAAGGTTGCGCCCGGTAGGAATGTGGATTTCGTTCGCCGTTATGCCGCCGGCGGTCGGA
>JAICMB010000759.1 GCA_025929455.1 Bryobacteraceae bacterium
GGCAACACCGGGCAACGGACTGGCCGCCGTCTTATATTCTCCGAGCAGCGTGACCGCAAAGGTCGGGAGCGGCGAGCAGGTGAAGATCACCGAAACGACCGGCTATCCCTTTAGCGACCGCATCGCGTTTCAAGTGGCCAGTGTGAACGCGGTGCGCTTCCCGCTGACGCTGCGCGTTCCGGGGTGGACGGGGTCGCCGCGTCTGGCGATCAACGGCGAGAATGTACCGGTGCAAGCGTCATCGCGCGGGTGGCTGACGATCGACCGCGAATGGCACGACGGCGATCGCGTCGAATTCACCTTACCGATGCGAACCGAGATTCGCAGGTGGAAGGAGAATGGCGGCTCTGCGTCGGTGTATCGTGGCCCGCTGGCCTATTCGCTGAAGATCGGCGAGCGCTGGCAGCAATACAACGACGACCCACACTGGCCCGCGTACGAAGTGTTTCCGGTGACGGAGTGGAACTACGCGCTGGTGCTTGAGGGAATCGAGAACGCACCCGTAACGCACCGTCGCACGCCCCTGGCCGCTCAACCGTTCACGCCCCAGGATGCGCCTGTGGAAATCAAAGTGAAGGCGCGGCGCGTTCCGTCATGGGGAGTCGAATCGAACGGGCTGATTCAGAAGGTGCCGCAAAGCCCCGTCGCGGTAAACACACCGGTCGAAGAAGTAACGCTCATTCCCATGGGCTGTGCGCGTCTGCGTGTGTCGGCTTTTCCGCTCGCTAAGTAAGCGCGATCTGCACAGTGTAGACCTCGCCCGGTGTCGCGTCGAAAACGAAAGCGCCGTTCGTACGCTGAACGCGTCCGTTCGACACACCGCGCACGTCGATCCCGCCAATGTGGACACGAACGCGATCGCGCGCTGCCACTTCGAGCACGATATCAATGCGCTTGCCGTGATAATGCGCGCCGCGGAGCGCATACGTGCGCCCGGCGGTTAAGAACGCGTCCGGAAGGTTAGGGCAGATCTCGATGCGCTCCGGCGACGCGGTCTCGCGAAACCCGATTACGCTTCGCGTGATGTGCGCCGGTAATACGGCGCCCCAGCCATAGCCCTCGCCCCCGAAGGCGCCGTGCGCGCCCCAGATTTCGCAGCTGACGCCCGGCCAGCCCACTTTGGCCCGCGTACCCGGCGGAGACTTTTCGACCGTGCGCCGGTCCATGCTGGGATAAATGCGCTCCGCAATCGTGTGTACAACGGCAGCGGCAAGACGCCGCTCGCCCGCGGTCCACACGGCTTCGATGTATGGCAGCACCAGCGACGACCACGCCAGGCCGTCTTCCCAGCCCTGCGCGGGTTCCGTGCCGCGCCGCAGCGACGCCTGGTAGATTCCGCGGAGCACCGGCGCCATCGCGCGCTTCTGGTCGGCTGTCGCAACGCCGCAGAAAGCCGGCGCCGATTGCGCGGGATCATGGCCGAGATTCGTGACGAGTTTCGATGACCGCGTGTCGAAATCGTAAAACCAGTCCGCATGCCAGAGCGTCTGTGTTTTCGCGACGAACGTGCGTGCGATGCCCTCCCATTCCGCAACGGACGCGTCGTCGCCCGCAAGCGGCGCCCAGCGCGCCAGCAGCGCGCCGGCCTGTGCGGCAGCAGCCTGCAACTCCACCAGGCGCACGAACTCCGTGAGTTCGCCGCCGGTGGGCTGGTGAATCAGAAAGCGCTTCGACGCATCCATGCCCGTTTCCCAACTGCACTTGCCGACGAGATAGCCGCCCGCGTCGCGCCGGTTCGCGACGGTCCAGCGCAGCAGTCGCGCGAGTCCCGGATACACGGCGCGCAGCCACGCCTTGTCGCCGGTGCGGGCGTAGATCGAAGCCGCGCAGAAGTATGGATAACACCACGAAATGGACGTGCCGCACGCGGACCCATCCACCGCGACCATGTTCATCTCGCCGTCCTCGCGCATGCACGGGATGTTGGGCTCGACGGCATCGAGAAACTCCCCGAGGAAAAGCTTGCTTCCCGCGGCCGGATCAGCATAGCTGAGCGCCCAGGAATCGATCGACGTTTCGGCC
>JAICMB010000430.1 GCA_025929455.1 Bryobacteraceae bacterium
CGCGCAGTTCGTTCATCCCCACATCGATGGCCAGCGACGAGGACCCGGCCTCGAGCGCCCAGCCCACCGTGTGATAACGGTCCGGAAACCACAAGCGCGAAATTCCGCCAGCGGCAAACACGCCCACAAACTCGGCATACGCGGGACCCACAGAGCCGTCGTCGCGGCGCGATACGAACGTGTATTTCACGGCATCCCACACGCGCGCTTTATAGGTGCGGCGCCGTGAAGAGAACTGGTGCGGGTCTTCGTGATCGAGCGCTTGCACGGCAAACATGGCCTGATGCTTGATGAGGCGCTGGCCGAAGTGCGAGGCAACCCGCTGCCCGAGTGGCGCCCAACCGGAACCCCACTCTTCGGGGTGCACGCGCCACTGGTCGATGGCGACGCCGAAGCTCATCCGCATGAGTGAAACGGGATCGACGGTGCGCTGTATTTGGAAGCGGTACTTCTCGCCGACGCTCATCGGCTGCGCTACCGCATGCGCGGGCAGCGCGGGTGCAGGCGTTATGCCCGGCTGCGGCGCCGTCTGGGCGTGTGCCGCGACGGCAGCGAGGCATAACGTTGCCAGATGTAGTTTCATGGTTCGCGCCGCGGCACGCCGTTGGTCATCCACACATGAGACCACATCCGGGCATGCTGGTTTCGGCTCGCGCGCGATTCCGTTGCCGCGCCTCAGATGTTCTAACGTGCGCCGAGCGGCGGACCGAGCAGTTCGAGATTGTACTTTTCAAAAATCGGAGCGACTTTGGCGGCATCGGGAACTGCGCCGCGCGGAGCCGCGGCTTCCAGTTCTTCGAAGAACAGATCGAGCCCGCCCGGCACGGCAGTCGTGATCGTCCAGCCGGGCACGGTGCCGATGTTCTGGAACGTGTGCCGCGTCCCGCGCGCGGCGAACACCGTGTCGCCGGCACGCGCACGGATTTGCTTTCCGTCTACTTCGAAAAGGTATTCGCCATCGACGATGTACCACCATTCGTCCTGGTCGCGATGCAGATGCAACGGCGGCCCCTCAAGCGGCTCGGTGTGTCCTTCAAAAACGCAGAACGCGCCGGCGGTGTCGCGGCTCGAAATTTTGATCGTCACATCAGCGCCCACTACGTGGACGGGACGGCCGCGGCCGTGCTCCGTAATCACAGCGGCTGAACGCGCAGGTGCGGAAACGGACATAGTGTTTTCTCCTCGATTAAGAACGCGTAGCCGGGCGGGAGAAAGGCTCAGCTTTGGCGCGCGGGCGTTCCACGGCCTGTGACGCCGACGCCGTACGTCCGCATGATGTCGCCGAGCGTGATCACGCCTTTGATGGAACGGACATTGCCGCGATCGACAACGGGCATCAGATCGAGGCCGAGTTCGCCCATGCGCCGGAGGGCCAGCTCCAGCGGGTGATCGACGTGCACGTGCGGGAAATTCGCGGCGTCAAGATGGACGGTGTGGTCGGGACTGGTGGCGAGCAGTTCAGAGGCGTGCGCGCCGGGTTTGGTGTCCTGCAGGTCTGCGCGCCGCAGAATCCCCCACAGCGTGATGCCGCTGCCGATCAGAAATTCGGACGATTCACGTTCGAGCAGGTCGCGCACGGGTGTGTTCGGCGCGATCAGCTCGCACTTGCTCTGCATCGCTTGCCCGACCGTGTAGGCGCGGGATTTGGTGCGCGTTTCCGCAACCGGCAGGTGAATGCCATCCTGTTCGGCAAGTGCTTCGTAGATAGGCGTGCGCTGCAATTGCCATGACACATAGAAGCTGATGAGATTCGAAATCATGAGCGGCACGACGATGGTGTAGTCGCGCGTCACTTCAAAGATCATGAACACCGAGGTGAGCGGTGTACGGACAATCCCCGCGAAGGCAGTGCCCATTCCAACCAGGGCGTACGCGCCCGCGTTGCCCGTGATGGCGGGGAAAAAGTGATGCACAGTACCGCCCACCGCGCCGCCCAGCATGCCACCGATAAACAAGCTTGGGCCGAATATGCCGCCTGCGTTGCCGGAGCTGTAACAACTTGCGGTAGCAAGCAGCTTCAAAACGACGAGCAGAGCCATCAGCTTCAGCGGCAGGCTGTCATTCAGCGCCAGGCCGAGGAAGTTATAACCGACGCCGAGCACCTGCGGCACGAAAAAGCCCATGATGCCGACGGCGATACCGCCCGCGGTCGGCTGCACGTAGCGCGACCATTTCGGCATCCGCAGAAAGCGGCCGCGGAGAAATAGCGTCAACTTCACGAATGCGACCGATACCAGACCTCCCGCAACGCCCAGGCACGCATAGAATGCGAACTCCACGTTGCTGACGAGCTGGTACGGCGGCACGTGAAAGAGCGGTTCGTCACCCAGGATCAGGTGCAGCACCACCCAGGAGGTTGCCGAGCTGAGCACGATGGAGCCAAGCACCGGCGCGTGCAAGTCGCCCATCACTTCTTCGAGCGTGAAGAGCACGGCGGCGATGGGTGTATTGAACGCGGCGGCGAGCGCGGCGGCGGTGCCGACCGGAATCAACGCGCGCAGGCGTGCCGGGCCGAAGCCGAACTTCTGGCCGATGTAGGACGCAATGCCCGCGCCGATCTGCACCGACGGTCCTTCGCGCCCAAGGGCCATACCGCTGGCGAGCGAGGCCGACGAGCACATGAACTTGCCCACCACCGTGCGCAGGCGTATGCGTCCGTTGCGCACGAAGAGCGCCACCTTGGTTTGCGGGATGCCGCTGCCGCGCGCTGCGGGGAAGTAGCGCTCGAGCAGATAGCCGGTGACGAGCGCCCCGAGAATGGGGACGACGATGCGACGCCAGCTCTGCACCCCAACCGGGTACAGCCGCGCGGTGTTCTGCTCCGTGATCAGGACGAACGCGGTGACTACGAGCCCGACCAGCGCGCCGATTGCCAACGTGAGGAATAGAAAGAGCCGCTCCTCGTGGTCGCGCATCCAGGCACGCCAGGAGGAGGAAGTTCGCCCCATTGTTTTCAGTGTTGCAGCATGGCAGCACGCCCGCAAACACCTGAGGTGTTCTGTTATACGATTGCAATCGACATGAACCGCCGGAAATTCTTGAAGGATACTGCCGCGGCTGCGGCCGCCCCTTTGTTTATTCCCGCCTCCGCGCTGGGACGCGGCGGCGCGGTGGCGCCCAGCAATCGCATCACGATCGCGCAGATCGGCACCGGGAACCAAGGCACCGGCGACATGCGGAACTTTCTCAACGACGAACGCGTGCAGGTGATTGCGGTGTGCGACGTGAATCGCGAGACGCCAGGGTATTGGAGCGACGCGATCGGCGGGCGCGATCCGGCACGCGCCATCGTCGAATGGCACTACGCGAGGGAGCGGCGCTCCGGCGTGTATAAAGGATGCTCGTCGTACGAGGATTTTCGCGACGTGCTGAACCGGCGTGATATCGATGCGGTGGCGATCGCGGTTCCCGATCACTGGCACTCTATCCCGGTCGTGATGGCCGCGCGGGCCGGAAAGGAGATCTACGGGCAGAAGCCGTTAGCGCTGACGATCTCCGAAGGGCGCGTTATGAGCGACACGGTGCAGCAGCACAAGCGCATTTTCCAGTGTGGTAGCCAGCAGCGGTCGGACGCGCGGTTCCGGCATGCGTGCGAACTGGTGCGCAACGGGCGGATCGGCAAGGTGCACACCGTACGCTGCGGCATGCCGGGCGGCACGCCAGACTACGGCCATACCCGTGACCGGCAAAACCCCGAGCCTGTGCCGGAGGGCTTCGATTACAACTTCTGGCTGGGGCCCGCGCCCGAGGCGTATTATGCGCCGGGCCGCTGCTTCGTGAACTTCCGCTGGATACTCGATTATTCAGGCGGGCAGATTACCGACTGGGGCGGGCACCATCCCGATATCGCGCAGTGGGGCATGGGCACCGTCAATACCGGACCGGTCGCGATTC
>JAICMB010000159.1 GCA_025929455.1 Bryobacteraceae bacterium
ACAACGACGTCTTCCACGCCGCCGACCACGCCGCTGAATTGCGCGAGCTCGGTCCCATCGGCCTCGAAGCCGTGCAGAAGCACGTCATCGAGAACGAGCGCAAAAAGGGCAAAGACGTTTCCGGCACGAAGTATCTACCCGACGGCGACACCTGGGTCCTCGTCGAGTTCGGCGGCAACAGCATAAAAGAAGCCGCCGACCGCGCGCACGCCGCCATGGAAAAGATCCGCGGCTTCGATCACGACCAAATCGCGATGCGCCTGCTCACCGATGCCGCCGAACAAAAATCCGTCTGGCATATCCGCGAATCCGGCGTCGGCGCCAGCCGCGTTCCCGACGAAGAAGACGCCTGGCCAAGCTGGGAAGACGCCGCCGTCGCGCCCGAAAAACTCGGCGCCTATCTGCGCGATTTCTACAAACTCGTCGGGAAATTCGGCTACAAGATGACCGTCTTCGGCCACTTCGGCGACGGCTGCATGCACACCCGCATCACCTTCAATCCCAAAACGGTCGACGGTGTCAAGCAATACCGCGCCTTCATCACCGAAGCCGCGCATTTGGTCGTGCGCTACGGCGGTTCGCTATCGGGCGAGCACGGCGACGGACAAGCGCGCGCCGAAATGCTGCCGGTCATGTTCGGCAGCGAGATCGTGCAAGCCTTTCGCGAATTCAAGTCCGCCTGGGATCCGCACTGGCGCATGAATCCCGGCAAAATCGTCGACCCCTATCCGCTCGATCAAAACCTGCGCTTCGGCCCTGAGTATGCGCCGAAGCCGGTGCTCACCTGGTTCAAGTTCCCGGAGGACGAGGGCAGCATGGCGCTTGCAACGGAACGCTGCTTCGGCGTCGGCAAGTGCCGTGCCCTCGACGGGGCGACCATGTGTCCCAGTTTTCAGGTCACGCGCGAAGAGATGCACAGCACCCGCGGCCGCGCGCACCTGCTCAACGAAATGCTGCGCGGCGATGTCCTCACCGACGGCTGGAAAAGCGAGCACGTCAAAGATGCGCTCGACCTATGCCTCTCGTGCAAAGGCTGCAAACACGACTGCCCGGTTTCGGTCGACATGGCGACGTACAAGGCCGAGTTCCTGTCGCATTATTACGAAGGCCGCACGCGCCCCGTGTCCGCGTATGCGCTCGGCTATATCGATCGCTGGGCCGCGCTCGCGAGCAAAGTACCGAGCATCGCGAACCTGTTCACGCAGACGCCCGGCCTCTCGCAACTCGCGAAAGCATTCGCCGGCGTCTCGCAACACCGCCCCATGCCGGCCTTCGCCTCCCAGACATTTAAGGACTGGTTCGCCAAGCGCCCGTCAAACAAAACCGCACGCCAGACGGTCATCCTCTGGGCCGATACCTTCAACAACTACTTCTTCCCGCACACCGCGCGCGCCGCCGTCGAAGTGCTTGAAGACGCCGGCTACAACGTCGAAGTCCCAGAAGGCCACCTCTGCTGCGGTCGTCCTCTGTATGACTACGGCATGCTCGCGGAAGCGAAGTCGTACCTCGAACGAATTCTCCAAACCCTGAAGCCCGCGATCCTAAAAGGCACGCCCGTTGTGTTCCTCGAACCCGGTTGCGCCTCCGTCTTCCGCGACGAAATGACCAACCTGCTCGCCCACAACGAAGATGCGACGCGCCTGCGCAAGCAGACGCTGCTCCTGAGCGAACTCCTCACGCGCGATGGCTATCGCGTCCCGACCTTACAGCGCAAAGCTCTGGTCCACGCGCACTGCCACCACCGCTCGATTTTCAAAATTCACGCCGAAGAAGAACTGCTCAACCGCATGGGCCTCGACGCCGAAATCGCCGACTCCGGCTGCTGCGGCATGGCCGGCTCGTTCGGGTACGAGGCCGATCACTACGATATTTCCATGAAAGTCGGCGAACGCGTGCTGCTGCCCCGTGTGCGCGAAGCCGAGCGCGACACGCTCATCATTGCCAACGGCTTCAGTTGCCGCGAACAGATCGCGCAAGGCACCAAACGCCGCGCCCTGCACATCGCCGAAGTCCTGCAAATGGCCCTGCACCAACCCATAGCAGTACCCAAGAAAGCCTACATCGAAACCGGCCACACTCAAGAAGAACCCGCCACGAGTACCGCGCTGCTAGCAACCGCCGGCCTGGGCCTCCTGATGGGCGGCGCCCTCTGGGCCTACACCCGCAACCGCTAAACCAGTAGGACAGGCAGTCTTGCTGCCGGCCTATCCGCGAGCCCTCTACGCTCGCGCCGCTTCCGCCTCCGCCACCACTGGGTTGCGTAACTCCCCAACCCCCTCAATCCGCACCACCACTTCTTCCCCCGCCTTCAAAAACCGCTGTGGCTTCCTTGCAAATCCCACGCCCGCCGGCGTACCCGTCGCCACCACGTCGCCCGGCTCCAGCGTCACCACGCTCGACAAAAACCGCACCAGCTCCGGGAGCTTGAAAATCAGCTCGCGCGTATTCGAGTGCTGCAGCACCTCGCCGCCGATCGACAAACTGATGTCCAGCGCGTGCGGGTCCGCAATCTCGTCCGCCGTCACCAGCACCGGCCCCATCGGCGCAAACGTGTCGAACGTCTTCCCCATCAACCACTGTGACGTCGCCATCTGAAAATCGCGCGCGCTCACGTCGTTGATGATCGTGTATCCGAACACATGCTCCCGCCAGTTCTCCGCCGCAATATGACGCCCGCCGCGCCCGATCACAAACGCGAACTCCGCCTCATAATCCGGCTGCGTCGAGTTCTTCGGCAACACAATCGGGTCGCCGGGCGCGATCACCACGTTCGGAAATTTATTGAATATCGTCGGCGTCGTCGGAATCTGCATGTTCGATTCAAGCGCATGATCGCGGTAATTCAATCCCACGCAGATGAACTTCGGCGGCCGCGGCACCGGCGCCAGCAACTTCACCGATGACACCGGCACCGCCGCATCGCGTCCCGCACCGTCGAGCCATTTCTGTACGCGCGGCAACGCGTTCTGCGCAGCGAGCACCGACAGCATATCGGCAAAACCCGCGCCCGCCAGAGGAGCGATCTTATTTCCCTGCAATACCCCGGCCTCGGCCGCCGCGCCGCCTCGCTGAAACGTAACTAACTTCAAGTGATAAACCTCCGCAAAGTAAAGAGTGCTGAAGCTATTTTCATACGCGGAGATGTCGTTCAGCTACTCTGCCTTTGAAAGTGGAAGCAGCAAACTTGTCTGTTACCATGAGTACGTCTGCTCGATTCGCCTGCCAAGGCCCGTCGAACAAATCAGCTACAGGTAGTTGCCGGTATGGAGACCAGCGCCATCCGTGTTCGTTCCGGCCTAATCAATTTTGGGAGAATCGATGAGTTTACTTTGGATGATCGTGATCACGCTGTGCATCTTGCAGATGTCGGTGTTCTTCACGACGATTTATCTGCACCGCTGCTTGACGCATCGCGGTCTTGAGCTGCATCCGGCGGCCGCCTTCTTCATGCATCTGGAGCTGGCCCTGTTCACGGGCGTCGTGCCGCGCGAATGGGTCGCGGTCCATCGCAAGCATCATCATTTCTCCGATAAGGAAGGCGACCCGCACAGCCCCCACCTGCTCGGCCTCTGGCACGTCTTGTTCGGCAACTATTTCTACTACCGCAACGAGGCCAAGAACGACGCCACCATCCGCAAGTACACGCCGGACTACAAACCCGATGTGCTCGATCGCATCCCCGGTCTGCACTATGGGCTGCTCGGCGGCGCCATTATTTTCATGTTGATGTTCGGATGGAAGTGGGGCCTCATCGCGACCGTGTTTCACGTCATCGCCTACGTGCTGTTGAATTCGATGATCAACAGCCTGTGCCACATGCTCGGTTACAAAAATTTCCGCAACACTGCAACCAACCTGCAATGGGTAGCGCTCCTCACCGGCGGCGAAGGCCTGCACAACAACCACCACGCCTACCCGACCTCCGCGCGCATGAACCTCCGCGGCCGTGAGATCGACCCGGCCTGGCCGTTCATCCGCTTGCTGCAGAGCCTCGGCCTCGCCCGCATCTGCCGTCAACCCGCCGACGCCCGCACCGCCGAACTACGCGTCGCCTAGCGCGAGCAGGTCCGACGTGGGGCGGCCAGTCTTGCTGGCTGCCCGTCCCCGAATCACAGCGAAATTGTGGGGCAGGTGTCCACACCCGCTCGCCCGCTGCCGAGCACAAACCCGCAACCAGCATCGGCTCCGTCACGCGCTTCGCTCCTCGCCTACGCCCTCGCCGCGTCCAGCACCTGCCCCACCGCCCGGTCCGCTTCCTGAATCGAAGCCCGGTGATCCATAATCCCCGTCACATCCGAATTGGCGAACGCCATGCGCCCGAACGGATTATTCCGCAACACCTCACCTGGCGCCGGCATCTCCTTCGTTCCGAAGAAAAAGCCCGGCTGCGCGCTCAAATACGCGTGCCCCCAGCGGTTGAGAATTAGCCCCGCAAGGTCGCGTTTCGCATCGAACCCCGCCTTGCCGAACATCGCGGTAAGCTGCTCAGCGATGCGTCGCTCGTATTCGGCGTACGGAGTTGCCAGCAGCGCCGCGCGCCCGCGTGATACCTGCTCCGCCAACGTCTCGCCTGGATAGGAAAACAGAATCTTCAACGTCAGCACCACCGGCGAATCGGGCGACACCGCCGGCGCGATCGGCCCGAGCGTCGTCAACTTTCGAAGCGCAAAATAATCGCCGATGCCCTCGAACCAGCGGCACTCGGTAATTCCGAGTTTGTATAGAAAGCGCCAGTTGCGCAGCGCCACGTTCGCCACCAGCGCCGGCGCGCGATGAAATTGCGCGTACGCCTCGCGCTGCTTCGCCGGAAGGTCCGCCACGATGTGCTTCGCCGTCCAACTCCCGCCCGCGACGACCACGGCGCGAGCCCGCACGCGGTACAGTTTCCCGCCTTTGCCGTAAACGATGCTCACCGTCCGCGCGCGCTCCGCGGGTCCTTCGTGCCGCACTGCGAATACGTTGCAACCCAGCCGTACGCGCGCCGGCTGCTCCGGCCGGTCCAGCGCGTCAAATGCGATGCGGCTCCCGCACACGTGGTCCATCGTCGCGGGACCCGGAATCGCATCCGGAACCACCGCCTTCAAAATGTGCCGCGCCACGCCGGCGTTGCCGCCCGGAAACATCTGCGCGCCTTTGTCGTATTGCCACGGCAGCAGCACGTCCGCGGCGTAATCCGCATACGCTGACAGCACATCCGCACCCATGCCGGAGCCTCCGCCCGACACCGGCGACAGAAACGTCCGTACGGTTTCGCGCCGAATGCCATAGACATTCATGAGGTGCTGCTCGAGCGTGATGCTGTCGAGATACCGTGACTGTTCATCGCCGTGCCGCTTCGGCAGCGCCGCCGCATACGCGCTGCTCTTCGCGCGCATGCCTAGCAAATCGCGCCGCGCCTGCTCGCTGATCGGCGCGCCCTGTAACTCGCGCCCCCACGGGTCGATGAACAGCATGCCGCTCGTGCCGAAGCTCGGCCCGAAATAGAACGCCGAGTGCGCGGATCCGTCAAAGTACGGCGTGCGCGCCAGCGGCATCTCAACGTCGCGTCCGCCCCAGCTCTGGTAATGAAACCCGTCCTGATCGATCCCGACCGACGCGTAAAAATCCGCCAGAAACGTACGCGGCAGTGGCGGGAAGAACATCGCAGAAGCCTGATTCGCGATCACCCGCTGCCCGTCCACCTCAAACTCGTTCCGCCGCGCCAGGCCGCCGAAAATCGCCCCGTCTTCGAGCACCAGGCATGTCTTGCCGCGTCCCGCGCGGCGCGCGAAAAACAGCGCCGACGCGAGTCCGCTAATCCCGCCGCCGACCACCACGCAATCGAACATCTCCTTCGTGTCGATCGCTTGCCCGAAATCCACGCGCCCGTCGCGAATGCGATGTCCTTCCGCCATCACCTCCCAGGTGTTGCCGTTCGAATGCGCATAGTCGCCCACGCCGCCGTACCCGTCCCACTCCGCCGCGCCGCGCGCGAGCAGTTCCCGCGGTGAAACTCCCGCCAGCAGCGCAGCGCCCGATCCAAGCAGCGTCGCGTTCAAATAATCGCGCCGGGTAATCTTCTGGCCCACTTTTACGATCTTAGCCGCACGCTACGCGCCCGCTACTCTAAGGGCATGTTGCGCACTACGGCAGTATTCGTCTTGCTTCCGGCGGCGGTATTCGCGGAAGTGCACACGCTCACCTTAAAGCAGGCCGTCGATCTGGCGCTCCGGCAAAATCCGGACGTGCTCATCGCGCGCCTCGATGAGCAGCGCGCCCGTGAATCCGTACGCGTCGCCAAGGATCCTTTCGTTCCGAAACTGTATGGCGGCAGCGGGCTGGCGTGGACCACCGGATACCCCACCAGCATCGAGGGTTCGCCGCCGTCCATCTTCGAAGCACGCACCACCATGACGCTGTATAACCGTCCGCTAAAATACGAGCTCGCCGCCGCGCGCGAAAACGTGCGCGGCGCGGCCATTGATGTACAGCAGCGCTCGAGCGACATCGCCTACCGCACCGCCAGCTTATATCTCGATGCGCGTCAGGCCGCGCAAACCGCTTCCTCGATTTCGCGCGAAGTCGAAAATCTGCAGGCCGTTCGAGAAGCCGTCAACGCCCGCGTGCAGGAGGGCAGGGAATTGCCGATCGAGAACCGCCGCGCCGATCTCAACCTCGCGCGCGCGCGACAGCGTGCCGAAGCCACTGCCTCCGACCGCGACTATGCGCAGGAGCAGCTCGCGGACGTGCTCGGTTTTCCGCCCGGCGACCGCGTCGTTCCCGGGGGAGATGAAGGCCCTCCGCCCGTGCCTGAATCCGAGAAAGCTGCCATCGACGAAGCTCTCGACAACAGCCGCGAGGTGAAAAAGATTCAGTCGCAGTTGCAAGCCCGCATGCTCCAACTGCACGGCTACGAGGCCGCGCGCTGGCCCGTGGTCGATCTGGTGGCGCAATACAACCTGCTCGCCAGGCACAATTACACGGACTTCTTTAAAACGTTCCAGCGCAACAACGGCCAACTCGGTGTCGCCGTTTCGGTACCGATTCTGGTCGGCTCGGCATCGCAAGGCTACGTCGGGCAAGCGACCTCCGATATCGCCAAGTTGCGCGCGCAGGCGAATGAAACGCGCAACCGCATCACACTCGACACCGCTAAGGCGTACAACGACATGCACACCGCCGATGCCGCTCGCGACATCGCGCGCATGGATCTCGACGTCGCGCGCGAGCAGGTCACCGTGTTGCTGGCGCAGCTTGAAGAAGGGCGCGTCCCGCGGCAACAGGTAGAGCAGG
>JAICMB010000684.1 GCA_025929455.1 Bryobacteraceae bacterium
GTTGCGGAGAATCTGGCCGATCTTCGCTTCGTCGGAATAGAGCAACAGCGGCGCAGTGGGCTCCTCGAACACGAGCGTCACGTCGGGATTCGTGGCGAGCGGCCGCAACAGCGCGCGGATGGCGCCGAACAGTTGCGCGACGTCGATTTCGCCCAGGCGAATATCCACCTTGCCGGCTTCAACTTTCGCCAGGTCAAGAAGGTCGTTCACCATCTCGAACAGCTCTTCCGCCGCGCGGCGAATATATCCGACCTGCTTGTCCTGCCCTGGCGTGAGATCGCCGTCGATGCGATCGAGCAGCAGATTTGATAGCGCCAGTATAGAGTTCAGCGGAGTGCGGAACTCGTGGCTCATGTGCGACAGGAACCGCGATTTGATCTCGTTCGCGCGCCGCAGCTCCTCGGCGTTTTCCTCCAGCTCCGCGTACAGCGCCACGACGCCGCGGTTGGTTTCCTGCAGTTCCTGGTTCAGCCGGCCCAGCTCCGCCTGGCGCTGCTCCAGTTCCGACTCGCGCGTGCGCACCGTGTCGAGCGCGGTCAGCAGCTCCTGATTTTGTTGCCGCAACTCTTCAAACGGTGTCTGCGAAGTTTCGGAAGTCAGTTGCGCGCTGAGCCGTGCCACTTCCGCCCCGGTCATACGTCGCGCCGAGGCCGGCACAGCCTTGCCGAACACCACGGTAGTGCCCTTGCCCGGTTCCGATTCGAGCGCAAAGCTGTCCATCAACCGGCGCGTGCCCACGATGCCGAGCCCCATTCCGGTCTGCGACCGGAAGCGCCCCCGCAGAATAGCGTCCGTGTCCACGATGCCCGGGCCGTGATCGCTCACCTGTACGGTGAAGAACTGCCGGTCGAGATCGATGGCGAACTGCACGCGCCCGCCGCCCGCGTATTGATACGCATTGCGCGCGATTTCAGAGGTGGCGGTCGCGATTCGGACCTGGTCCTGATGATCGAAGCCGAGCAACCGGGCGAGTTGCCGCGCCCGCTGCCGTACGGCCACAACGTCCGTTTCTTGCGAAATGTTGATCGTGAGGAGTGCGATCGTTCCCGGTTGAGTACGACCAGCCGGAGTGGGGGACATCTTCTCTATTTTCTCGCACATTGCCAGCCAGTCTTGCTGCGGTGGGCCAGCCAGTCTTGCTGTCCGCCGTGGGGCAGGTTGTCAACCTGCGGCCGATTGTCATCAATCGGCCTGCCGCTGGACGAGTAAAAACGCCTGAAGCCGCGTCCACGCACTCTTTTGCGACGCACCTGGCATCGTTGCGCGCTCACGTTGTGCGGAGCTGATCGAGCCGCTTTCCAATCGGCAGCAGGTTTAAAAACCTGCCCCACGCGCCGCAATCACGCTGACATCGTCCCGTCCTCGCGCAGCATGCAAATACAGAAACCCCGCAATTACGGACGGATGCCGGGCCGACAGGCCGGGATAAGCGTCCATCCGCCAACTCGTGGTCAGGCCGTCGGAGTGCATCACCATAAACCCGGCCGCGGGCCAGGGATACGTGAACTCCTGGATGTGTCGGACCGAATGTCCGGCGGTGCCGTTGTGTGAAACCAGGTGCCGCATGCCGCCGCCGGGATCGAAAATAATCGCCGCGATGTTGCCGACGCCGGCGAAGCGCACGCGCTGTTGCGCGAGGTCGATAAGCGCGAGCGCGACGGCCGCTCCGCGCGTGCCGTGCAAAGCCGCGTGCACCCGCTCGATGATCGGGACGGGATCCAGCTCCACCGGCTCTTGCAGAACGGATACCGCGGCTTGCGACGCCTCGGCCGCGTACAATCCATGCCCCAGCCCGTCGGCCGCCATGATGGCGGTGCGAGGTCCGTCGGATCGCATGGCCCAGGTGTCGCCGGAAACTGGCTCGCCGTGCACGGGGACATTAATCCCGCCAACGACGAGGCCTTCGGGAGTTACGGCGCGGCGCGCATAGAAGCGGGCGAGCACCGCCGTGCCCTGCCCCGGCTGCGAGTAGATGTCGAACTCGTCCGCCTGCCTTCGTATGGCGCCCAAGCCGTTTCCCGTAGTGCCCGCGCTCGAGTAGCCGTCGGCGAGCGCGCGGTCCATCGAAGCGATGCCCGGGCCGCGATCCAGCGCGAGCAACTCGATGCCGGTGTTGCCGTTCTGCTCGAACGTTTGTATATGGATCTCGCCGCCGGAGGCGTGCTTCAGGAGGTTGGTACCGGCCTCCGTGACCGCGATCGCGACTTTGCCTATAGTGGTTTCGTCGGCGCCCAGAAGTCCGGCGAGATGCTCGGCGCGGCGGCGTGCTTCCGCCGTGTCACTCGTGCCGGCGACCGTGACGATATGGGAGGGGGCCGTAGGAAGCTATCCCTTCCAGCGCGCGATAACGATACGGGTACCCTGCCCGATTTTCGATTCGATCATGAACTCGCTCGAGAGCCGCCGCGCGCCACCGAGTCCGAGCCCCAGTCCA
>JAICMB010000357.1 GCA_025929455.1 Bryobacteraceae bacterium
CGACCCGTTCACGTACGGCCTGCCGGCGATGGTCGTCACCGACTTCGACACCGTGCAGGATTCCAACACCCTGCCGCAATTGCAGCGCGACAATACCTGGTACGCGGCGAACGATTTTTCAAAATCGCAAGGCCGCCATACGTGGAAAGCCGGCGCGCAGTTCACGCGCTTTCAGATGGCGTATCTCCAAAGCCAGTACGTGCGCGGGCAGTTTGTGTTCAACGGCGGCTTCACCAACGACCCCTCGAATCCGAATGCTACCGGCGACGCCTTCGCCGATTTTCTCCTCGGCTATCCCGCGACCACGCGGCGCAACGTCGGAACCACGCAGGCGTACCTGCGCCAGAACGATTACGCGGCCTACTTTCAGGACGACTGGCGCGTCACCTCGCGCATAACGTTCAGCGCCGGGCTGCGCTACGAGTACACCTCGCCGTACACGGACGCGAACGGGCAGCTCCTGAACCTGGACTTCTCTACGCTGCCCGCAGCGCCGGTGCTGAAACCCGTGCAGATGGCTGTCAAGCCCGACTACAACAACTTCGCGCCGCGCGCCGGTCTCGCCATACGCCTGCCGCATCTGTTCCACAGCAACGCGGATACCGTCTTCCGCGCCGGCTACGGCATCTACTACAGCCCCGAGATCGCAATCGAAAATTACGACCTGCTGCGCAACGGCGTGCGCAACGAAATCAACGAGCCCGGAACCGCGACGCCGCTGCTCACGTTTGAGAACGGTTTCCCCATCACTAGCTCGACCGGCTTTCCGACGTACTACGGACTCGACCCCAACGCGCGCACGCCTTACGTGCAGCAGTGGTCGGCGAGTCTGCAGCAGGAACTACCGGGACAGACCCTGCTCGACATCGCGTATATCGGGACGAAAGGCACCGACCTCGGCCGCTTCCGCCGTCTGAATACGCCCGCGCATGTTGAAACCGGCGAGAATCTCCCGCCGCGTCCCGGCGACTTGCAAGCGCTGCGCGCCTTCCCCGATCTCGGCACGCTGTTCGAGCGTGAGCATCTGGCCAATTCGATCTATCATGCGCTGCAGGTGAAGGTGGAAAAGCGGCTGTCCTCGCGACTCGGTTTTCTCACCAGCTTCGTCTTCGGCAAGTCCATCGATAACGCCGACAGCATCGTGCCGGGCCAGTATGAAAGCTTTGGCGCGCAGGATGAGCGCAATCTGCGCCTCGAGCGAGGTTTGTCCTTCTTCGATGTACGCCGCCGGCTGAGCGCGGCCTTCGTTTATTCATTCCCCCACTCGCCCGTTTTCTCGCCCGTGCTGTCGAACTGGGAACTGTCTGGCTCCATCACGCTACAGGACGGTACGCCGCAAAACCCGGTGTACTTCGCCACCGATTTCGCGAACTCCGGCACTCCCAACCGGCCCAACGTGGTGCCCGGCCAAAACGTCCTTCTGCCATCAGGCCAGCGCAACGCCGACCAGTTCTATAACGCCGCCGCGTTTTCCGATCCGGCGCCGTACACCTTCGGCAACGCCGGCCGCGACATTCTACCGGGACCTGGAAACGAAGTAGTGAACCTTTCCCTGCACCGGCGCTTTAGCATCGCGGAGCGCGCCTCGGCACAAGTCCGCGCCGACGTCTTCAATGCCATGAATCATCCCAACATCGGCATCCCGGGACCATACCCCGACTTCGGACCGTTCTTCGGTAAAGCCTTTTCCGCCGGCGATCCGCGCCGCCTGCAATTCGGCGTGAGGTTCGACTTCTGAACAGCGCGCCACAAAATCTACCTGTGTTCGCCCGCGCCGTCCTGACCGCACTGCGCACCAGTGGGGCAGGTTTTCAACCTGCGGCCGATTTCCAATCGGCCTTGTCGCTGGGTGGGGCAGGCAGTCTCTGCTGCCTGCCCTCCGCGACCCCCCTCGCCCACCTATCCGAAGCCGAATGGCGGCGCGCCCTGGACTTCTGCGATCGCACGCACCTCACCCTCCCCCTCGCCACCCGCTGCGGCCCGCACGCGCCCGACTGGGTCCGCGAGCGCCTCGCACGCAATCGCGAAGGCAATGCCGAGCGCTGGCGCCGCACGACCGCCGCGTTCAAAGAAGTATCCGCACTCCTGCACGGCGCCGGCCTCGACTTCGCCGTCCTCAAAGGCTTCTCGCATTGCCCGGATTTCACCCCCTGCCCGCGCGATCGCGCCCAGTACGACTTCGACTTGCTGCTCGCAGGCGACGACGTCTTCCGCGCCCGCGACGTGCTAACCTCCATCGGCTACGAACCGCTGCGCGCCGCCGAGGGCCTTCCACTCGATCATCTGCCGCGCCTCGTTCGCAACACCGGATGGCAGTGGCGAGGCGATCTCTTCGATCCCGAAATTCCGCTCTCCATCGAACTGCATTTCCGCCTATGGGACGAAGCCACGGAACTGCTGCCCGCGCCCGGCCTCGACGCCTTTTGGGATCGCCGCGTCCCGCGCACGACGGACGGCATCGCATACACGTCCCTCTGCCCTCCGGACCGGCTCGCATATGCGGCCCTGCACGCGCTGCGGCACCTGCTGCGCGGAGATCTGAAGCCGTTCAACATTTACGAAATCGCCTGCTTCCTAGAGCGCACGCGCGACGTGAGCTTCTGGGAAGACTGGCGGCGCCTGCATGCGCCCGCGCTGCGCCGGCTCGAAGTCGTCATGTTCGTACTCGCGGAGCGTTGGTTCGACTGCCCCCTGCCCGAAGAGGCGAAGGACGATATCGCCGCGCTGCCTGATGGCGCCGCGGACTGGCTGCGCGACCTGCACTGGTCGCCGCTCGCCACCATCTTTCAACCGAATAAAGACGAGTTGCTGCTGCACTGCAGCCTGCTCGAAACGACACGCCAGCGTGCGCGCGTCGTCCGCGCGCGCCTCGTGCCTTTCACGCTCCCGGCAGCGCGCCCGCGTTTCCTCCTGTCGCGCTTGTGGCATCACGCGCGATGCTTTCTGACATTTCTGCCCTCTGCCGTCGCGTGGAAGCTTCGCCGCGCCTCGTTCTCCCGCCAGTTCTGGGTGTTCTTCGCGGCCGCGACTCTGTACGACATCGGCCTGTTCGTCTTTTTCCTGCTGTATAACCTCTACCTGCTCGAAGCCGGCTGGCGCGAAGATTTTCTCGGCGCGATTGCGACATCGATGATGCTCGGCACCATGGCCGGCTCGCTGCCCGCGGGATGGCTCGCCGAACGCCTGGGCGTGCGCCGCTCCCTGCAGCTCTGCATCGCGCTGGTCGCCGCCGTCGCCGTACTCCGTTCGTTGACGCTGAACGCCGCCGTGCTCCTCGCACTCGCCTTCGCCGCCGGCGTTGCGGGTGCGCTGTGGGCCGTACTGCTCGCGCCCGCGGTAGCTAGTCTCACGAACGAGCGCAACCGCCCCGCCGCGTTCAGCTTCATCTTCTCTACAGGCATCGCAACCGGCGTCGTAGGCGGCGCACTCGGCGGTTATCTCCCCGGCTGGCTCGCCACCGCGCACGCCCGCACCGCCGCGGCCCTCTCCGACTACCGCGCCGCCCTCTGTTGCGGCGCCGGCATAGCCGTGCTCGCGCTCGTCCCCCTTGCACGTCTCCATGTCGCAGCGCCGGCCAATCCGTCACCGCGCCCCCCAAAGCGCCCCAAGCGCCCACTCCCGGCCCCGCTCCTCCGTTACCTCGGCGCTGCCGCTCTCTGGAACCTCGCCACGGGCGCGTTCAACCCCTTTTTCAACGCCTGGTTCGTCCACCTGCACATGCCCGTCTCACAAATCGGCTGGACGTTTTCCGCGGCCCAACTAGCCGAAGCCGGCGGCGTTCTTCTTGCCCCGCTTGTCTTTAAAGCCGCCGGCCTTATCCGCGGCGTCTCGTCCATGCAGATGGCCACCGGCGCCGCCCTCGCGGCCGTGGCCTTCGTCGGCGGCCCCGCAACGGCATCCGCCGCCTACGCCTGCTACATGGTGGCGCAGTACATGAGCGAGCCCGGCATGTACTCCTACATGATGGATTGCGTCCCCGCTGCGGACCGCAACAAAGCTTCAGCGTGGAATTTCCTGGTCGCATCGGGCGCGCAGGCCGCGGCCGCCGCCCTCTCCGGCGCGGCCATCGCGCGCGTCGGCTATGCGCCCGTGCTGTTCAGCGCCGCGCTGCTATGCTTTGCGGCGGGCCTGTTGTTTCGGATACTGCTCGACCGCGAGCGGCAGCCCTCTGAATCAGCGGCAGCATGCGCTCCCGGTAATGTGTGAGCGTGTAGCGGCTCTCCCACTCGCGGCGCGCATTGTGCGCCACACGCCGTAGTACCGCGGCATCGCCGTCGATCAATTCGCGAAGTATCGCTGCCAGCGCTTCCGGCGTGCGTTGCGCCGTCAGAAAACCGGTGCTCCCGTGAGCAACCACTTCCACCACCCCCGGCGCTGCGTACGCCACCACCGGCACGCCCGCCGAAAATGCCTCCAGCACCACGCGCGGAAAGCCTTCCTCTCGCGACGCTACGACCAACAAGTCAAGATCGCGCAGAACGGCCGCGA
>JAICMB010000658.1 GCA_025929455.1 Bryobacteraceae bacterium
CCAGCGCCAGCGCCGCGGGGTCGAACAGCGAGGCCGGGATCTGATTATTCGGGAACGGCTTGTTGGTGAACGGATTCACAAGCTGCCGGCCCTTACTTCCCGACACGCAGCCGCCCTTGCTGGCCGCCGCCTCGAACTTCGAAAAATCGCCGGCCAGCAGCGCGGGCGTCGGCACAGACGATGTCGTCGACGGCGGGTTCTGCCGGTTGCGCGTGCCTTGATAACCGCCGAAGAAAAACAGCTTGTCGCGAATGATGTGGCCGCCGAAGGTCCCGCCATACTGGTTGCGCTTGAGGCTGTCGTGAGTCGTGCCGAAGTAGTTCCGCGCGTTCACATCGCCATTGCGGAGAAACTCGAACAGGTCGCCGTGCCACGAGTTCGATCCCGATTTCGTCACGATATTGACCGCGCCGCCCGGATGCAGGCCGTTGCGCGCCGGCAGACTGCTCGTTTCGACGCTAAACTCCTGCAGTGCGTCGGGGAACGGGAACGGCAGGTTGACATTCGAAAACGTGTCGTTGTTGTCGCCGCCGTCCAACAAGTAGTTCGTTCCGTTGCCTTGCCCGCCGGCGACCGATATCGTCGTCGAGCTCACAAAATTCTTGCTTCCGGACATGTCGCCGCCCGGAGCGGTCGTGGCCGCGCCCGAGATGAGGATGAGCTGCGTCGCCTGACGGCCGTTGAGCGGCAGCTCCGTGATGCGCTTCTCATCGATGACTTGCGAGACGGCGTTCTCCTCCGTTTGCACCATGTTTGCGGCCGCCGTGATCTCGACGCTTTCCGAAACCGCGCCCACCTGCAGCGGAATGTTCAGCGCTACGCTGTTGCCCACTTGCAGCACGATGCCGCCCTGGATGTAATTCTTGAACCCCGACGCCGACGCCTCCAGCCGGTAGTTGCCGACCGGCAGGTTCGGAAGCGAGTAACGGCCCTGCGAGTCTGTGGTCGTCGTGTGCGCTACGCCGCGGTCCGTCTCGATCATCCGGACCGTAGCGTTCGGCACCACGCTACCGGACTGATCGGTAACGACGCCGCTCGCCTGCGCATTGGCGACCGCCTGCGCCATCGCGGGCGGCGCGCAACAACACATCGCGACAATAGCGAGTACGGCATAAGCCAGCCCACACAAACCAAATCTGTGTTCCATATATACGCCCCCATCGCGTTCTGCGCCGCTCGACGGTCCCGGCGCGCAAAGCTCTTCCGTGGGTCGAATATAAGCCGAATTGTAAGCGCTGTCAAATCAGAATCGCTAAATCCTGCTTTGAGCTGCGCTGCACGCCTGCCATACTGAACGGTGGCGGTTCGCCGCAATGGACATCCGGCAGCTTGAGCTGTTTCTCGCGGTCATGGAGTTTCGCAGCATGACCCGCGCCGCCGAGCGCTTCCACGTCTCTCCGGGCGCCGTCAGTCTCCGCATGCGCACGCTGGCCGAAGAGTTGCGCGCCGACCTCTTTACCAAAGATGGCCATCACCTGCTGCCGACACCCGCGGCCACGCGCCTGGCTGTGATGGCACGCGACCTGATCCGCCAATTGCACGAGATCAAGAACGAATTTGAAAACGACCCCGCCGCCGACGGCCGCCCGTTCCACCTCGCGTCCGGCGCGACGACGCTCATTCACCGCCTGGGTGCGCCGCTGCGGGCGCTGCGCAACCGTTACCCCAAAGTCGAGTTCCGCGTTACGGTCTCCGCGACTGAAGAGATGGTGGCAGGTCTGCACGAGCGCCGCTTCGACCTGGTCCTTATCTCGCTCCCGTTCCCTACCGATAGTCTCGAGATCTTCCCGTTGTTCGACGAAGAGCTGTTCGTCATCCGGCCCTCGCCCGTGAACGTGCCGCAGTGGCACGTGGGTAACATCTCGCCCGCCGAACTCGCCGGCGCGACCTTCATCCTTTATCCCCGCCGTAGCAACATGCGCACCATGATCAACGCGTTTTTCGACCAAATCGGCCTGGCGCCCAAGGTCACGATGGAAGCCGATGACACCGAAGTGATTAAGCGCCTGGTCGAATCCGGCCTCGGCTACTCCATCCTGCCCGAGTATGCGCTGCGGACGCGGCCCGGCCTGTTCCAGGCGTTTCGCGTTCCGGGCCATCCGCTGGTGCGCGGTCAGGCGCTCGCCATGGCGCGCTCGGAGCACCCCCGCGCGCTGACGCTCGCCATCGCGAAAGAACTGCAAGCGGCGCTGGCGGTGACAAGTTTGACTGCACAGTGCGCGCAGAGTGGTGCGGCAGGGTCTTAATCTGCGGCCAGTTTTTATCGGCCCCACCCACGGAGCAGTAGAGACGCAACGCGGACGACGGACAGGCAGCAAGACTGCCTGTCCCACTGCACACGTATTGTGCGCGAGCGGGCGTGCTTGAGTGGTGAGAGGCGTTCGGGTCACATAATTGGGGTGCGCGTCATGCGGCTTGCATGAGGAGGGCCTCCGTCCAGCGCTGTTCACGTGCAATATATTCACGGATTTGGTCGATCGAAAAAACGAAGCCATCCGCGGCGGGGTTGTAGGGCGCGGGTGCTGGTTTGGCGGCTTCGGTGTTGGTTTCGTTATCGGTGGTGTCGTCTTCG
>JAICMB010000154.1 GCA_025929455.1 Bryobacteraceae bacterium
ACTACGTACGTTGGAACTATCAGAACGAGCCGCGCTGCTGGCACGAGACTCTTTCGGAGTATTGCAATCCCCGCTCCTACGAGGGCCTGCCCGATCAGCTTTACCTCAACAAGGGCGACGGCACGTTTGAGGACGTCTCCGAGCAATGGGGCATCCGCGCGCACATCGGCAAAGGCATGGGCGTCGGCGTGGCCGACTACGACCGCGACGGCAAGCCCGACATCTTCGTTGCCAACGACACCTTCTACACGTTCCTGTTTCACAACCAGGGAAACAAGTTCGAAGAGGTCGCGTTCCCTGCCGGTGTCGCTCTGCCGGAGGACGGGAATTTCATTGGCGGCATGGGCCTCGACTTTCGCGACTTCGATAACGACGGCTACGCCGACATTGCCTACGTCGCGCTGAGCAAACAGACCTTTCCGATGCTGAAGAATACGGCCGGCCGCGAGTTCCGCGAGATCACCGCCGAGAGCGGCATGCGCGCGCTGACGCTGCCGATGTCTGCCTTCGGCGCGGGCCTGTACGATTTCGACAACGATGGCTGGAAAGATCTGTTCGTCACGCGCGGCGACGCCGTTTCACGCCCGCTGCCCGGAACGGTTGTCGATCAACACAACACTGTGTTCCGCAATCCCGGTGCTAGCGGCAAATGGCAGGCGTTGACCGAAGAAGCCGGACTCGGCGCTGCGGACGCGGCCCGCAATCGCGGCTGCGCATTCGGCGATCTGGATGGCGATGGGCGCGTCGACGTGGTCGCGACCGCACTCGGCAAGCCCGCTCAGATCTGGATGAACCGCACGGAGACGAGCGGCCACTGGCTCGACATCTCCCTGCAAGGGGCGAAGAGCAACCGCGATGGCATCGGCGCCGCGATCAAAATTACGACCAAGAGTGGGAGTCAGTACAACCACATGACCACGAGCGCGGGTTACGCGTCATCGAGCGACGGCCCGGTACACTTCGGCCTCGGAGCAGACGACAAAGCGCAGTCGGTCGAGATCCACTGGCCATCCGGCATCGTGCAAAAGCTAATGGATGTCGCCGCCGATCGCGTGCTTCGCGTTAAAGAACCCGAACGCTAGCACTGCGACGCGCGCACTTCATGAAACATTGTGGGGCAGGCAATCTTGCTGCCTGCCTGCGGGCGGCTCAAGATCCGCTCGCACCCCGATCACGCGGAGGCGGCGTTCTGGTCCAGAACGTCTTTCAAAATGCGGCCGGTCTCCATAAAGGAATCGAGGTCGAGCGCTTTGCGAATATAACGCTGAACACCGATCGCCTGCGCTTCGGCTTCGTCGCGCGGCGAGGGCGACGAACTGAAGACGACCACCGGCAGGTCCGCCCAAGCGGCGTTCTCCCGTATCGCTTTCAGCACTTCCACGCCGCCGTGCTTGGGCAGATTCAGATCGAGCACCGCGAGAGCGGGCGGCGGGAGTCCGGCATATTTGCCCCGCCCGGCCACGCAGGAAATCGCCTCGGCTCCGTCTGCAATCACCATAAGCTCCATGTGAACGTCCGCGGCTTCCAGCGCTTTGCGCAGCAGGTAAACATCGCCGGGATTATCCTCGACCAAAAGGATGCGCGGAGCCGGACTACTGCCGGGTTCGCCGCTCATCGCACGTCCTGCGGCGCACGGGGCAAGGTGAAATAGAACGTCGCTCCCTGCCGCGGTTCCGACTCGACCCAGATGCGGCCTTCGTAGCGCTCCACCACGCGCTGACAGATGGCGAGGCCGATGCCGGTGCCGGGAATGGCATTCCCGTGCAGGCGTTTGAAGATGCCGAAAATCGTATTGTGATACAGAGGATCGATCCCCATGCCATTATCCACGATGGAGAACAGATGTTCGGAGTGCAGTTCCTGCACTGACACATGAATGCGCGGCGCCTCCGTCCCGCGGTACTTGATGGCGTTGCCGATGAGATTTTGGAACAATTGCAGGAAATGCACTTCGTGGCCGCGCACGACCGGCAGGGGGTCGTTCGTGACGACCGCGCCGCTGTCGTCGATAGCGGTCCTCAAATTCTCCGCCGCGCTTCGGAGCACCAGGTTGAGATCGATCTCCTCCTGCTCTTGCTGTTCGCGCGCGGTGATTTGCGTATAGGTCAGCAGGTCCGATAACAGCTCGCGCATCCGCCGTGTACCGTCCCGGATGAACTCGACGCAGACGGAGGCATCCTCGTTATGCTCGGCGCGGCAGGTCCTCAGCAGAAGCTGCGCGTAGCTCGTGATCATGCGCAGCGGTTCCTGCAAATCGTGACTGGCCGCGAATGCGAAGTGATGCAGATCCTGGTTGGCGCGCCGCAGCTCTTCCTCGATCTCTTTCTGCTCGTGGATCTCGGTGTTGGACCCGATCCACATGGCAACCGTTCCATCCGGATTGCGATGCGCATGCGCGCGGCTCAGATGCCAGCGGTACGCTCCATCGGCCCTGCGGAACCGGTGCAGAAATTCGAACGGCTCACCAGTCGCGAGGCTGCGCTTCCACCTTCTGACATTCTCGTCGACGTCATCCGGATGAATGAGCGGCACCCAGTTCCAGTCCTTCATCTGCTCGAACGGGACGCCGGTGAATTCGAGCCACTGGCGATTCATGAAATCGACATCGCCATTGGGTTTGGCGGTGAACACCTTTTCCGGCATCGACTCGGCCATGAAGCGCAGACGCGCTTCCCAGCTCGCCACCGCTCGTTCGGCCTCGAGGCGTTCCGAGATATCGCGGAACACGACGACGACGCCCGCGACCGACCCGTCGCGGTCGCGAATGGCGGCGGCGCTGTGCTCGATCGGAATCTGGCGTCCGTTTTTGCTTTGGAGCACGGCGGCGCCGGCCGCGCCCGCACCGTTCGCAGGGTGCACAAGCTTGCTTACCAGATTGCCAAAAGAGAGTTCAGCTCCGGCGCTGGCGGTAACGAATACGTGTTCGAGCGGCAGCCCGGCGGCCTGCTCCTGCGTCCAGCCAGTGAGCGAGTGCGCCATGCGGTTTAAGAGCGTGATACGGCCGTCCGTATCTGTCGCAATGACGGCGTCGCCGATACTGGCCAGCGTAGCTTGAAGCCACTCCTGCTCCGCGTGCAGCTTCGCTTGCGCGCGTTGGCGTTCGATTAGGCCGCGGTTCAAAGCCTCGACACGCTCGTTCAGCAAACGAAATCGCCGCGTCGCTTGCGGCTTGGCAAACAAGCGTAGCAAAAGAATGATGCCGCTCTGCTGCTGCCGCTCGACCGTGGTCCCTTCGATGCGGCACGAGAGCCCGTCACCGTTGCGGCACGTGAAAGTCAGTGCGCCGGGCAGCAGATCGCCGGTGCGGCTCCACAATGCCAACAGCCGCGATACCTTCGCCGGCGCGTCGCTCACGATCGCCTGTAAGTTCGTTCCGGCCAGAGGACCTGCCTCCGGCAGAAGAGCGCGCGCGGCAGGATTGGCTTCGAGAATTTGCCCGGTGCGATGGACCAGTAGCGTGGGTTCCGGCAGCTTGCCATAGCAACGCCGAAATAACTCACCCGTCATCTATGCTTCCGTTTGGAAATATTCCCGTCCCTCGACCGCCTCCGCCTCTGAAGGATCGAGATACACGACCACGCGGCATCCGGCGTGCCCTTCGGCGATGGTCTCCTGCAACTCGACTTTTGCATAGCCAAGATTTTGCGCGGCGATGGCGCCGAATACATTGGACGTCATCATACACATGGATGGGCGTCCCACCACCTTGTCCCCGAACGGACATGCGCGGTTGCCCAGCACGATCTTGTGCGGTGTCTCTTCAATGATGTAGAAATCACCCTCGATGCGCCGTTTCAGATCGACGAGGACGGCGCTCACCTGTTCGCGGTTGAGCCGTGGCATTTTCAGCGCGGCTTTGTAATCCGCGTTGATCTGATCGCCCATGCTCTGGCCAACCACGCTGATAAATCCCGTCGCGTCGTGGAGTCCAACGACGTCTTCGAGCGTACCCGCGAGTTCGCGGATCAGGCCGCGCATGAACACATCGCGATCGATGGGGACGTCGAGACCGGCCAACTGTTCCTTTGCCGTTTGCGTGGATGTCATGGAATTTGTCGCGACTTCGTGGCGCCTCCTACACACAGGATATCCCTGTAAGCGGAATCATCGCGGCGGCGCCGCTGGTCGTAACATCGCAGCAGAGCGGACGATGCGCAGCCAGCAGAGACTGGCCGCGCCACTTCGGAACCGCGCGCGGTGTGGCGGTTCTGAGGTCTTGTAGTGCTCTGCGCGAACTGCGGTGCTGTAGGCGCTTACCGGCGGCGGCCGAAGCTGCGGCCGAAGCCGCGCGAACCGCCGCCGCCGAATCTACGGCCGATGCTGGGGCTGCTGGAACCGCGGCCGAAGCGCCGGCCCGCTCCATTGCCGCGCAGGGCGTCGCCGGATCGCGATTCGCTGCGCCACGCGTTCCAGCGGGAGGGCGATGGCGCGGTCGCTCCTCGTGACGCATAACCGGAGGAGCGGAAGCCGCCGGACTGGACGTAGCGGCTGCTCGCGTACCGCTGCTGCGTGAAGGTGCCATGACTGCCGTACTTGGGAGGAGCGGTGGGTGTTTCCTGGCCGTAATAGGTATGGCCGGCGCGTTCGGCGGTACGGTAGCCGTTGTATTCGCCGGGAAGAATCGGCCGGTAGCCGCCGTGTCCCCACAGCAACTCGCGCATGATCAGGTATTGCGGCAGCCAGGTCCAAACGCTGGTCCCGCCCGCGTGCGACCAGTAGCCGTATTGATTGGAGCCCTGCGACGGCGGGGCGATATAAGCGAAGCCGGCCGGCTGCGGCGTGGTCTGCGCTTCCGCATCGTACTGGCCCGCGTCCTTGTGAGCGATGGCCATGCCAAGATCGTTTTCGACGGAGCGGAACGCGGGCTCCGGCACTTCGACCCAGTGCTCGTCGTGCGTGACCTCCGTCTTCTTCGCCGCGACGTCGACAAAGTGCGTCGTAATCACGTTGAGCTTTTCGCGGTAGACCCGCTGCGGGCCTTCATGCGTGACATCGAGATCGGCGAGGATCTTGTCCCAGCCGTTGTAAAGCTGGCCTGACAGCGCCTGCAGTTCCTGCGATTGCTTGGGAAGTTTTGCGGCGTCTTGTGACAGCAATTCGTCGGTCTGGATCAGCGTCGCGATTTGCGCGGCGCTCGCCTTCCCGGCCGCCGCATCCTGCCGCGCGGTTTGCGTATCCCGCCATTTGGTGTCCGCGTCGGCGGGAATGGCGCGTAGCGCCGCGAGGCGCGTGTCCAAGTCAGTCTTCTTCGACGGCCAATCGCTTTCGGCCTTGGCGACCACCGTTGCGACCGGCGTCAGATCCGCTTTGTGAACTGCATCGTACTCGCTGTTCATACGCGCGAGCGATGACGGAAGATCGTGGCGGAACGCAACCCAATGGTCTGCCGTGGCGGCGACGGCTGCCGCATCCTGCTGCGCGGCCTGGCGTAGATTGCGCTGCCCGTTCAAGAGCCAAACGATGCGGTCGCGGTCGGGGGTGCGGTCGCGCCGGACCAAGCTGTCAATTTCGCGCTGATAGCTTTGTGCGGTTGCGAGCTTCTCGCGGTCCGTGCGCAGCCGCGCCGTCCAGGTTTGCGAAACCGCGGCGGCCTGGAACAGATCGGGCGCTTGCGCCAGATCGGCTTTGACACTACTCTCGGCGCGCTGAATGTCTTGCGAAGCCTGCTGCAGCTTGCCCTGCTCGGCGTGGACATCGTTGCGCAGTGAGCGTGGCAGCCGGCTCCCGCAGGAGGCCAGAACTACCAACACCGGAATTACAAAATAGAGCGCACGCCGTTTCATCTATGTACTCCGAAACACCGTTATGTCGCCGGGCTCGACCTTGGTCCAGATTGTCGCCTCAAATGGCTGGCCTTCGGCCTTACGAACCGTCATGTAGCGTTTGCCGTCCTGCTCCTGAAAACGCCAGCAGTACAGCCCACGCCCGGTGGGATTGCCGCCGCTGAACACGCCCAGTTCCCGGCTGAAGCGGTACAGCCAGAACTTGCCGTCGTAGTCGAAGAAGTCCGACGGGTTCTGACGCTCGTCGATCTCGCCGAGATCGTCCTCGCTCACACCGACTTCGTCGAGCGTCAGCGTGCGGCCGTCGAAGTTGCCGAACACTTCCACCGTGTTGTCGTTGTGCACTTCGAGGTACACGCGCCGGCCGCGCCATGTGCCGCTCAGCTCTTTCCAGGTGCGGTCGCCCGCTTCGTACACGTCGCAACGGTCCACCGTGAAATCCACGTCGCTGAAATCCTCTGCCGCGCCCGTGACCGATAGAGCGTCGCTCACGCGGGCATCCGCGATGGCCAGGTTCGCGAGGTCTTCCTGCGGGCTCGTGCGCGCCGGCTTACGATCAAACAACATTGGGTTAGGCGCCGCTGCTGGCGGGCGGAAGTTCCTTGGTGATTTCAACGCGCGGCAGACGGCGCTCGCGCTTCAGTGCTTCGAGTTCGTCATCAACCGAGTGACCTTGCAGTTGCGCAAACTCTGCCTCCAGGCCGGCATCCTGTCCGGAACTGGCTAGCTCGTTAAACGCCTTGGCCGTCGCTTCTTCCTTGGCCACGGACTCTTCGAAATGCGAGAGTTGCGCGAACGCGTTGTCGGCTTTGCCGACGCCGGCCAGCGCTTCGGAAACTTTGCGCTGGGCCATGGCGGCATTCTTACGCGCCACCAGCGTCGTCGCGGTGCGCTCGCCCTCGTCGATCTTATGCTTCAACTCGGCGACCTGGTTCTTCAGCGAATCGCTGGCTTGCCGCGCGGATTCCACGGCGGTTTGCAATGACGCGACCTGTTTATCGGACTCGGCCTTGCGCGCCAGCGCTTTCTTGGCGAGATCTTCGTTGCCGGCGTCCAGCGCGACACCCGCGCGGTCCTTCCACTCCTGCGATTGCTTCACGTACTTCTGATACTCGGCGTCGAGGCGATTGTAGTTGCTCATCGCCGTCGCGGACGCGCGCACCACATTGTTCAGCTCCGTCTTCATGTCGGCGACGGTCTGCCGAACGGTGGCTTCGAAGGTGGCGTCCTCGAGCGCGCTAACGCCTTGGTTCACCTGGCCGCGCGCGACACGGCCGGTGCGGTTAAACATATCGGATAAAAATCCCATGGGTTCCCTTTACTGTTATTTTCCCCGCTGGCCCGTTTCGAGATCCGCGCCGATCAGTTCCTTGGCATGCACGACGTCGGCGAGCAGAAAGCTGACGCAGGACAGGATGTCGTCCTCGTCGTCGGGGCCCAGTTCTTGCAGTTTGCAGAAGTTATTCAAAGTGACGGCCACGTTGCCGCCGCCCGTTTCGTAAAGCTGAAAATAGGAGGTCGAAATGCCGTTGTTGGCGGCCAGCATCTTGCGCATGACTTGCGGCGTCAGGGTGGAGGCGGG
>JAICMB010000564.1 GCA_025929455.1 Bryobacteraceae bacterium
CAGCGCATGAAGCCCGTAACAACGCGAGCGTGTCCGAAACCTGCAAAGCTTCCGCCACAGCGGGTCGAGCAGCCTTCGAGAGCATCGAGTCGCCTGGGCGTGGGCTACCGCATGAGCGTGCCGCTCCTATTGCGCGTCCGCGTGGCAGGTCTTGCATTCCACGGGCGCGCGGTTCAGGCGATGGCAGTTGATGCACGCGCCCATCGACATGTCAGTTTCGCGGCGAAGCACGTCACGGTCCTGCACCGGCCCGTGGCAGGTTTGGCATGTCGCGCCGGCTTCGATATGCGTACGATGACTGAAGGAAACGCTCGACGGGATTTCCCACACGCGCGCCCACGGGATCTCCTGCTTGCGGTCCGCGTAAGCCTTCAGTTCTTTAATCGCGGGCGCGTTCTTATCGATGGCAATGTGACATGCCATGCATTTCGATGTCGCCGGAAAACCTTCCTCCTCGCCAGGATCGGGGTTGGCGTGGCAGTCTTTGCACTGCAGACCCGCCCCGACATGCTGCTTATGGCTGAACGGCAGCGGCTGCTTGGGCGGCAGGGGTTCGGCCGCATAGGCCAGCGCGCACACCGCGAGCGCAAGGACAGCCCGCATATTCAGATGGAGCGCTCTTTTAATTGCCCCGCGAGATACTCCGACGCGCGCATGGCGAGCGCAAGAATCGTCAGCGTCGGATTTTGCGGACCGCCCGAAACGAAGGAACTGCCGTCCATAACAAACAGGTTCTTTACGTCGTGACTCTGGTTGAACTTGTTCAGCACCGACTTTTTCGGATCGGCGCCCATGCGGCAGCAGCCGAGCTCGTGAATGCTCTCGCCGGGCGGCACCATCTCGGCGTGCTTGTGCAGCACTTCGAATCCCGCCGCGCGGCATAGCTCTTCGGCCATGTGCATGGAATCCTTCGCCATCGCGAATTCGTTGTCGGTGTACTTATGCGTGATGTGCAGCGCGGGAATGCCCCAGGCGTCCTTCACGTCAGGATCGATGTGTACGCCGTTCTCATGCCGCGGAAGCACCGCGCCCATGGTGGTCATGCCGAAGCTGGCATGCGCGAGATCGGCGAGCTCATTCTGCAAAGCTTCGCCATAGAGCGGCAAATAACGAGGCGCGGGCATGCCGCCGCTGCCGAAATCGAACGCGTACCCGCGAATGAAATTCTTTTCGCGCGAGTTCAAGTTCCGGAACTGTGGGATATAGCCGCCGCCGCCCGTGATGCGCCGGCCCGCCGCCTTGCTCACGCGGGCGTCAGGCACAATCGCTTCGACAACACCTTTGATATAGAACTGATCGAATAGATAATGGCCAAGCACCCCGCTCGAATTTCCCAGTCCGTTGGGGTACAGGCGCGATTTGGAATTGAGCAGCAGGCGCGTGCTCTCGAGCGTCGACGCGCCCGCTATGACAACGCGCGCGGGCACGTGATAGTCGCGCTTCGAGATGCGCTCGACGAAGGACACGCCATTCACGCGCCCGGTGTTCGTATCGACGGTGATCTCGCGCACCACCGCGTTCGGCACGATCGTCAGATTGCCGGTGGCGAGCGCGTCGGGTAGCAGCAGATTCACGGAACTCGCGAGCGATCCGGTCGCCACGCGTGATTTCGTTGTCGGCACGTTCATGCGCTTGGCAGCGGCGATGAAGCGCGCGATCGATTCGCTATCGCGCGAATTGTCCTCCAGAAAAATGCCGTCGGGGATTTGCGGGAAGCCCTCTTTGCGCCCGGACACGCGCATGATCGGCTCCGCGCGGTCGTAATAGGGTGCCAGGTCCGCGTACGAAACGGGCCAGTTTTCCCCGAAGCCGTCGTGGTCGCGCCCCTTAAATTCGTAATCGCTCATGCGCCACGAGGCGCGCCCCCAGCGCAGCGTCTTCCCGCCGATCAGGCGAATGCGCACCCAGTAATAGGGATCGTCCGGATCGTACGTATACGGGTTCTGCTTTTCGTCGGCCCACAGATTGGCGTCGAACTCCGACGCCTGCGTAACGTGTGGAAAGCGCCCGGGCTCGCCGAAGCCGCGGAACGGTAGATCGTAAACCGGCCGCAGCGCGCGCTGCCGGTCGAAGTCGAGCATCGGTCCGGCATCGAGCATCAGGCATTTCACGCCGGCTTTCGTCAGCGTATACGCCGCCATGCCGCCGGACGCGCCGGAGCCGATGATGAGAACGTCGTAATCCTGTTTCATGACGGTGTGCCTATTTGAGCGCGTACCAATACGTGCCGATGCCGCCGGCCCCGCGGCGCGTGCGATTGGCCGCCGCCCACTCGCGCGAGTTGTACGTCGCGCGCAGCAGATCGTCTTTCACATAAAACAAGAACTGGCCGTAGTCGTCCAAGGCGACGCGGCGCCGGTCGTACGGTCCGGCGAAGGCCCAGGTACGGTCCTGTAATGGCGCGAGCAGCGGCGTCGCTTCCGTCGCGTCCAGTTCGGCGAAGGCCTTGTGCAGGCGCTCGCGTGACCGCGCGTCTAACGCATCGAGACCGTTGCGATAGAGTGTCTGCCGCTCGTTGTCGCAACGCGAAATAAGAAAGTCGATAAACTCCGGTACGGCCGCTTCATCGGCGCCCGGCTTTCCGTTCGCGGCCGGCACGATGAAAACGGCGAGGCGGCGCAGTGTCGCGAACTGAGCGGGTGTGAAGAACTGCGCGGCGGGCGTGGACACCGCATCCGCGGCGGTCGTGTCAAGCTTCGGCGTTTCGCCCGGGCCGCGTGCGGACGTGCGATGCACGCTCGCATCTGCCGCGGGTGCCTGCGCGGCCGCGGGAAGAGCCGCGAGCGCGGGCAGTCCGGCCAGGGACTTCAAAACATTGCGCCGCTTCATGGAACAATTTTAGCTGGTGATTCCCAGACGCGCGTTTCTTTTCGAACTGAGCGCCGCCGCGGCATGGGCGCGCGAACGGCCGTCCGCACTCGCACGCACGATCGAGCGCACGCTTGCCGGCACATCCGTGCTCGATTCGGCGCTGGTGGGTATGCAAATCGTTTCGCTCACGAACGGTCGCACGCTGTTCGCGCGCAATGCGGGGACCATGGTCGCTCCGGCATCCAACACGAA
>JAICMB010000090.1 GCA_025929455.1 Bryobacteraceae bacterium
CGGCAAATTCCCGTTGTGCTGCTCCAGCTTTCCTTCGAAGCGCGCAAACAGCGAAAACGCGTCTGCGGTCGCTCCCGCAAACCCCGCCAGCACCTTCCCGTTATACAGCCGCCGCAACTTCTTCGCCGACGCTTTCAACACCTCTTGCCCCAGCGTCACCTGCCCATCGCCGGCCATTACCACTTTGCCGTCCCGGCGCACGCAAAGGATCGTCGTCGAACGAATTTTCTCTCTTTTTCCAGGCAAACCACAGTGTAGCGCGAGGGTAGTTGAATACCCGTGAGCGAGGGTTGCTTATATCACCAGTCCGAGTACGGCGTGCCTTCCGAGCTCATGCCGTCCGCGCCGCTTTTGACGTCGTAGATGCCCGGCTCGGTCTGGTTCACCGCGTCGGCGCTCTCCTCCATGATCGTTTTCCATGTGTCGGCGGTGCCGGTCATGGGATCCACCGGGATCTGGCGCAGGTAGCCTTCGCTCACCAGATCCTGCAGTGTCTGCGGCGCTTTCTGCTTATCGTAGGTGTATTCGTCGATCATGTTCCGCATGGTGAAGAGATTGTTCTTGAGAACGCTCTCTTTAGCGCGGATTATCGCGCGGTTGTAGATGGGCACCGCGATGGACACGAGTATCGCGATGATCGCCATCACGATCATCAGTTCGATCAGCGTAAAGCCGGATGTCGACTGTCGATGCTGCACGCGCGCACGCAGGCGCGCCGCCACGTTACCACTCCGCATACGGCGTCCCATCGCGTGCCTTGTCCGTGGTCTTGGAGTAAACATCGAAAATATTCTGCCCGCCCCAGCTCTGCGCGTTCGGATCGTCGCGCGTGCTGCGCTTGCCCCAGTCGAAGGAATTGGTCATGGGGTCTTTGGGAATGCGCCGCAGGAAATGTACCTTCGCATCCACCTTGCCCGACAGCTTCACGCCCTCGACGAGCTGTTCGAGCGACTCCGGATAGTTATCGGTGTCCATTTTCGTCGGCCCGAGCTTGCCCTGATCCGCTAGATCTTTATATTTGTCGATGGCGGTCCGCATTTCGTGTAGCGCCTCGCGCAATTGGTGTTCGCGCTCGCGGCGGATCTTGTAACGCGCCAGCGGTACCGCCATGGTCGAGAGCACCAGCAGAATGGTGAAGGCGACAATCAGTTCCACCAGCGTCATGCCCCGCCGGCGGTCTCCAGTTGCTGATGCGCGCGCTTTCCTGATCACGACAACAACTCCCGCTAATGCACCGTAACGGAGAGCGACGGCTTGGGCGTGGCGATCGATTCCTGTTTGCTGTTCTTCATGACAGCGTCGGTGACCGTTACGGTTCCGGTTCCCTTACCAATGGCCGTGAACTGCAGGTGCGCTAGAACGCCCGACCCGTTTGCGCCTTTCGCGCCGGTCACGCGCGATACCGTGACGGTCGCTTCGCCCACGTCATTGCGGATATCGAACACCGGCGGATTCTGCTGCGCGCCGTCCAGGAATGGTCCCGGCGTGATTGCGTTCAGTCGCAACATCTGCGGGTTCCATTTCAGACGTATCGGTCCGGCGGAGAACAGGTCATTCACGTTCTCCGCCAGCAGCGAAACCTGCACCGGCGCGCTGAGCGCCACCTGCGTGCTGGACGGGACGAAAATCAGCGAGGCCGGGCCTGACGAAGGCGTCGTAGGCGCCGGGGGTGTTACAGGCGCAGCGGGAGCCGGCGTGGCCTGCGGAGGCGCTGCCGCAGGAGCGAAATTGACCTTCGTGTTTTGCTCGGTGCCGACCGCCACGCCGGTCAGATCCGCAGCCGTAATGCCGGGCGTGCGCACGATGTGCGGAATTAGTGCAATCAGCAGATCGCCACGGTTCTTCTCTTTTGTATGCGTGCCGAACAGGTTGCCCAGGATCGGCATATTCACAAGACCGGGCGTGCCCGCCACCGACAGCGTGTCCTGCACTTGCGAGAGGCCGCCGAGTATGTTGACCTCGCCGTCGCGTACGCGGATCACCGCTTCTTCTTTGCGCTGCGATATGACGGGCTCCTGCAATCCGCCGATGTCCACGTTGCGGCTGACATTCGAAATGTCCACCAGAATGTGCATGCTCACTTCGCCGTCGGCATGCACGTGCGGCTCTAAATCGACCTGCACACCGACCTCGGCGAACTGAAACTGCGTCTGCGCGTACGGGATGCCGCCGATGCCGCCCGCGCCAATGCCGGGCAGAAAACTACCCTGGGCGTACGGAACCTTGTCGCCAATGTGAAGCGATACTTTCTGTCCGTCGGAGGCCCGCACCTGCGGCGACTGCAGTATGCGCGAGCTATTGTCGGTCAGCACCGCCTGCAGCAGCGCGCCCGGAAGCGAGATGGAAAAATCGTTGGTCCCGATCTTGCCGATTTTGCCAAGCGCGATCGCCTGTGTAGTTGGTGTGGTGGGAGTCTCGCCCGTTCCGAATATACCGCCGCCAACAGTGCCGGTTCCGACTGTACCCGTACCCGTAGTGCCCGTGCCGGTTCCTGTGCCCGTTCCGGTCCCCGTCCCGGTGCCGTTGCCCGTTCCGCCCGTCAGCACCGGATTGCGCGGCGTAAAGTTGATGGGCAGGTTCAGGCCCGGATTGCCGCCCGACACCAGCGCCATCGCGAGGTCGCGCGTGCGCGCCGTGTTCACCTCGATGAACATGACGTCGACCACTACTTCCGCCTTGGGCTTATCGAGCGCATTGAAAAGCTTCTCGGCCAGGGCGATCTGGTCCGGCGTGCCTCGCGCCACTACCGCGTTCTGCGGACCGTAGCTGAACATCTTGCGGATATCGGTCGCAGTGCGCACCGCCGTGATCATCTCCTGGAATTCCTGAACGGTCGTGACGTTGCGCAGATAGAAGACCTTCACCACGTTATCTTCGTAATCGCGGCGCTTGGTGATGTTGTCGTCGGTAACGAAAATCGTATTCGGCGTGATCGCCTTCCAAAACGTGTGCGTCAGAACGGCGAGGTAGTCGAGCGCCTGATCGATGGTCGAATTGCTGATGTCGAAGTTTACGTTGTGCACCGTCGGCTGGAACTGAGGATCGAAGATGACGTTGATGCCCGCGTACTTCGCCACCGTCTCGTAAAGGATCTTGGGCGGCTGGTTGTTCATCTTCAGCGTCGTGATCATGCCGGTGAGCGGTTTCAGTTCCGGAACCGGCAGCATGGAGTTCACGCGATCGATCTGCTCCTTGCGCTCGGCATCGGCGGGCGTGAGGTTCTCCTCGCCCGGTTTGGCCTTGCCCTCGCGGTTGCGCTCGATCATCGCGGCCGTGTTCTTCATCTCCTGCAGCGCCAGCGTGTTCGAAGGGTCGATGGCAAACGCCCGCTCGAATTCTTTCATAGCGTCCGGGAGTGAGCCCTGGTCGCGCAGTTTTTTCGCGGTCTCGACGTGGATACCGCTGAGCCTGAAGCGCACGCGCTTGGCGCCCAACTGGTAGGCCGGGTCGGTGGGATCTTGCTGCAGCGCCTGATCGTACAGATCGAGCGCCTTCTGATAATCTTTGTGGTTCTCCGCCTCCTGCGCCTGCTTGAGATATTTGTCGCCCTTGCGCGTGCGCGCCTCCAGGGCCCCGGGCGGCACCACCAGCAGCACCGCCAGGAACGCCGCGAGGACGCGTAAACGGTAGAAAACGTTCATCTTCTTGGTTGGAATACCCTGCGTGGTAGAATCGGAATGCGCGAACACCCCATTCACCACATAAGTGATTGACGTATGGGCTTTTGCTCGCGTTGAAACAAAAGCGCCGCCCGGCCCGCGCCGCATCATCTCTTATACAGTGAAAGCGCAACCCGGCATTAAAATTGTGAGCGACAACCGGCAAGCGTCTCACAATTATCATCTGCTCGATCGCTTCGAGGCCGGACTCGTCCTGACCGGCACCGAGGTCAAAGCCGCCAAGAACGGCAAGGTACAACTTAAGGACGCCTACGCCGAAGTAAACGGCGGCGAGGCGTGGCTGCACAACGCGCACATCAGCCCTTACTCGCACGGCAACCGCGAGAATCACGAGCCGGTGCGCGTGCGCAAACTGCTGCTGCACCGCGAAGAGATCGAAAAGCTGACCGGCAAAACGCGCGAAAAGGGCCTGACGCTGATCCCGACGAAAATTTATTTGAAGGGCGGCCGGCTCAAATGCGAGCTGGCGCTGGCGCGCGGCAAGAAACTGCACGACAAACGCGAAGCGGAGCGCACGCGCGAGGCGCAGGAAGAGGCGCGTGCCGCCATGAGGAGGGGATAAATGGAAATCAGAAAAATCGAAGCCAACCGCGACGGCATACAGGCGGACGCGCTGGTTGTAGTCGCGTTCGAGGGAGCGCGGCCGGATGGTTTATCGGACGAGCGCATCGCAGACGTGTTCGATTCGCGCGAGTTCACCGGCAAAGCCCTGGAGATCGCGGTGCTGCATCGTCCGGCCGGTCTGCAGGCCAAACGCCTGGTGCTCGCGGGCGGCGGCAAATCCGATCAGTTTACGCCTGCGGAAGCGCGCAAGCTCGCCGCGGTTGCGGTGCGCGCGTTGCGGTCGAAAGGCGCCCGCAGCATCGTTCTCGAGCTGCCGTCCGCGCAGCGTGGCGACGACTTTACAGCTGCTGCAATTGAGGGCGCGCTGCTCGGCGAATTCGAGCCGGACCGTTACAAGACGGACCCGCAGAAAAACGAAAAACAGGTGGAATGGTTTGCGGTGGCGGGTGCGTCCGACGGCGCGATCGAGCGCGGACGAATTCTCGGCGAAGCGCAGAACTACGCCCGCGAGCTCGCCAACGAGCCGGCCAACCGCCTCACGCCGCTTATCATCGCCGACCGCGCCCGCGAGCTGGCCGCGGAATTCCAACTCGACTGCGAAGTGCTGGACCAGGACCGCATGCGCCAACTCGGCATGGGCGCACTCCTTGGTGTCGCGCAGGGCAGTGCCGAGCCACCCGCGCTTATACTCGTGCGCTACAAACCGGCGAACGGATCCACCAGCCGCGATCACCTCGGCCTGGTCGGTAAAGGGGTCACATTCGACACCGGCGGCATCTCGATCAAGCCCGCAGACGGCATGGAAAAGATGAAGTACGATATGTGCGGCGGCGCGGCCGCGCTCGCCGCCATGCGCGCGATCGCGCAGCTCAAGCCCGCCATTCCCGTCACGGCGCTGGTGCCTGCGGTCGAAAACATGCCGGGCAGCAAGGCCCAGCGGCCCGGCGATATCGTCACCACGCTTTCCGGCAAAACCGTCGAGGTGCTCAACACCGATGCCGAAGGCCGCCTGATTCTGTCTGATGCCATGACCTACGCCGAGCGCGTAGGCTGCACGCACCTGATCGATGCCGCGACGCTCACCGGCGCGATCGTCGTCGCGCTTGGGCACTTCAACGTCGGCGCATTCACGAACAACCAGGAATTTCTGGACAATGTGCTGGCTGCATCGCGCGCCGAAGGCGAACGCATCTGGCCCATGCCGCTCGACGAGGATTATAAGGACCTGCTGAAAAGCGCCTTCGCTGATCTCGCTAATATCGGCGGCCGCTGGGGTGGCGCGATCACGGCGGCGATGTTCCTGAAGCAGTTCGCGGGCGACAAACCGTGGGTGCACCTGGACATCGCCGGCACCGCTTGGCTCGACGACGCGAAGCCGTGGATGGCCAAGGGGCCGACGGGCGTCTCCGTGCGCACGTTCGTACGCCTAGCTGAAAGTTGGGGAAATTGACTTAGTCCCGAAAACGGACTAACCTACAGGACGTGCCCAGTTACAACGTCCATGAAGCGAAGACGCAGCTCTCGCGGCTGCTCGACGAGGTGCTCCAGGGCGAGGCGGTCACGATTATGCGCAACGGAATGCCCGTCGCTGAGCTGATTCCGGCGCGCAAGCGGGCGTTTCCGCTCGGCGCGGGCCGCGACGACACGGATATCGATCCTGCCGCGGTGCACAGCGACCGTTGGTGGCAGCCGATGAGCGAGGAAGAAGTCGAATCGTTTCTTGATGGCCGGTATTGACGTATCTGCTCGACACGCACGCGCTGTTCTGGGCTGTAGTATCGCCGGAACAGCTGCCCGCACGGGCTCATTACATCCTGGAAGCCGAGGAGATTTGCGCCAGTGTTGTTTCGTATTGGGAGCTTGTGCTCAAAAAAGAACGACGCGGCGCGCCAGTTCTCAATGCAACCGCATGGTGGGAGCGATACGTCACGCGTGCCGCCGTCGAGGTGCTTCCGATTCGCGTCAAGCATATCGACCGTTTAGCAACCTTGCCCGCATGGCACGGTGACCCATTCGATCGCATGCTGATCGCTCAGGCGCTCGAAGAAGACTGCACACTCATCAGCGGTGACGCCATCGTCGCGCGCTACGGCGCGCGTGTCGTTTGGAATTGATCGCGCCTTGCACATACGGTACTACGAAACCGTGAAGCACCGCATCCAATTTTGCTCGATCCAGCGACCGTCCGCTGACTTCTCAAACACGCGCCAGGTTTGATATCCGCACAAGTTACCGCAGTATGCGCTTTGCATCACGAGCGCGAGCGTATGTTTCTCATCGAAATACACATTGCTGAGTGAGATCAGGTCAGTCGCGTCGCCCCCTGGCCGCCAGGGCGTGTGCTCATCGATGAGTTCGTAGGGCTTTCTTATGTTAAACGCCCGCACCAGTCTGAAACGATCGCGTTTATTTCGGTCGTAGTCAGCGAGAACCTGCCAAAACCTCCAACGCCGCAGCAATGGAACGCTCGCGCAACGGCCGGGATCAGAGGCCCCATAGGTTTCGCCGGTGTAGGCCGAGATGGTGTACTTGCGATTCGTATTGGGATGGCTCAGCCTCAGATGCGTGAGCACCGCGGAATACACCGCATACGCATCGGTGCTCCGGTCAGGAGGGATGGTCGGTGGCGTCGCCATCAGGAGCAGGACTACGATCGCGCGCATAGCCGCTGGATCGAATAATATACCAGCGGCTACGCCCGCCGCCTGAACCCGAATTTGTCGATACCCAGTTTTTTAATACGGAATTCCAGCGTTGAAGCCGGCATTCCCAGCCGCGCCGCGGCGCCGCTGGTTCCCGAAATCCGCCCGCGCGTTGCGGCGAGCGCGGCTTCAATCGCTTGCCGTTCGCCATCGCGTTCGGGTGCGGCGGGTTGGGCCGCCGCTCTCGCGGGCGCTTCGCATCGCAGTGTACCGGCGGTCGATAGAATTACGGCCCGCTCGATCGTGTTCTCCAGTTCCCGCACGTTGCCGGGCCAATCGTAACCGCGTAACGCCAGCATACTCTGCGCGTCGATGCGCGCGATCCTGCGCCCGAACCGCTCCCCATACTTCGCGGCAAAATGCCCCGCCAGGATCGGAACATCTTCCGGCCGCTCGCGCAGCGCGGGCACCTCGATCGGAAAGACATTGAGCCGGTAGAACAGATCGCTCCGGAATCGCCCTTCCTGCACCAGCTTCGGCAGGTTCTGGTTGGTCGCGGCGATCACGCGCACATCGACGTGCACGGTTGGCCCGCCGCCCAGCCGCTCAAACTCACTCTCCTGGAGCACGCGCAACAGCATCACCTGCATCTCCGGCGACAACTCGCCGATCTCGTCCAGGAACAGCGTGCCGCCGTGTGCCTGCTCGAAGCGGCCTTTGCGCCGTTCGGCCGCTCCCGTAAACGCGCCGCGCTCGTAGCCGAACAGCTCCGACGCCAGCAGCGTCTCCGGAATCGCCGAGCAGTTCACCTTTACCAGCGGCCCGGACGCTCGCGGCGAGCGGCGGTGGATCGCCCGTGCGACCAGTTCTTTGCCGGTACCGGTCTCGCCGGTGATTAGTACGGTCGCGTCGGTGCCCGCCACCTGCTCAATGGCCTCCAGCATTCTGTGTAGCGGCGCCGAATCGCCGACGATCTCTTCAAACCACGGCCGTTCGCCCAGCAACGAACGGAGCTGGATATTCTCGGCCTCCACCTGCTGTCGCAGACTGCGGATCTCTTCGTTCGCGACCGCGTTGGCGACGGCCACCGCCAGCGGACGGGCCACTTCCATCAAGATCGCGATTTGTTCCGGCGTGAACGGCACCGGATCTGTGCGCGTGTATGCCGCGGCGCCGATCAGTTTGCCCCGCACAACCAGCGGAACCGAGCAATACGTGCGCACACCGCCGGCCGCGAGATGGAATTCATGCTCCCACCACGCGTCCTTTGCAAGCAGATCGTCACATGCGTACGGCTGCGGATCGGTGATATAACAGCTGGCGGCATCGAAATGGTACGGGATCAGCGGGCGCGCGGGCACCTCTTTCGGTGGCGGCGTCGTACGCGCCAGAAAATCCTGCAGCGTCTCGCCTTCACGAAACGGATGGCCTGCCACGTGGATCGCGAAGAGGTCGTGCCGGCTGCCGTCGAACCAAATAATCCCGACGCTCCGCCACGGCACGATGGGCAGTAGCACCTCACTTACGGCGGCTAGCACACCTTGGAGATGACGTTCGGTGCTGACAACTTCCCATGCGCGCAGGAGGAGTTCGTAACGCGCGGTCTGGGACGGGCGGGCGGCGGTTGCGGTCACGTGCCCCACGATAGCAAATTCGCAAGCGTGTTGCGAATTCACATGCGAGATTGCGAGCTAGCGACTCACGCCGCCACTAAGTGCTTTATTTACAATGTGCGTCTTCTGGTGCGTTGCATGCTTCAGGAAGGGCTATGTGCCGCCGCTATGATTGGGATGCTGCGCTCGAAATGCTAGTCGTGACTCTCGCCGTCCTTTACGGGTTGCTCGGCGCCCCTCAGCCGCGCTTCAATATACAACCGAAGTGGCATCCGGATATGAGGATGACGGAACTTCGCGTCACCAGAGCCGTATTCTCTCCGTACTCCAGGAGCACACCTTGACTGACACCATGGCAGTTCCCGATCACGAAATCCGGGCCACCGCGCAGGAATGCGCGATTGATGTGCGCGGGCTCGTAAAAACCTTTCCCGGCGGCGTGCGCGCGCTCGATGGGCTGAGCTTCGCGGTCGAGCCCGGCATTGTGTTCGCGCTGCTCGGTCCTAACGGTGCAGGCAAAACGACCACTGTGAAAGTGCTGAACACACTATCGCGGCCCGACTCCGGAGCCGCGCTGGTGGCCGGCATCGACGTGCTGCGCCACCCCGCGCGCGTACGCCGCGCCATCGGCTGCGTCGCGCAAAAATCGGGCGTCGACGTGGACGCGACCGGTCGCGAAAACCTCATGCTCCAAGGTCGTCTGTATGGGCTGGGAGGCGACGCGCTGAAACGCCGCACCGCCGACCTGCTGGAACGCTTCTGCCTGACCGAAGCCGGCGATAAGATCGCGCGCACGTACTCCGGCGGCATGCAGCGCAAGCTCGACATCGCCATGGGCCTGATCCACCGGCCGAGCGTGCTGTTTCTGGACGAGCCCACCACCGGGCTCGATCCGGAAGCGCGCACCGACCTCTGGGACGAGATTGCACGCCTTGCCGAACAGGACCGCATCACGGTGCTGCTCACGACGCATTACCTCGATGAAGCCGACCGCCTCGCGCACCGCGTTGCGATCGTTGATCGCGGCAAGCTGGTGGTGGAAGGCAA
>JAICMB010000546.1 GCA_025929455.1 Bryobacteraceae bacterium
ATTACTCCGGAGGTGCACTGACGTGGAAACGCTCGCGCCTGCCCCGCCGCGCACTGCGGTTCTGAGTTATCTCTCGCTGTTCACGTCATTCGGAACGCTGCTGTGCTGCGCGCTGCCGTCATTGCTGGTTCTCGTTGGCCTCGGCGCGACGGTTGCCTCGTTCCTCTCCGCCGTGCCGTGGCTGGTCGCGCTGTCGCGTCACAAGGACTGGGTGTTCACGATCGCAGGGGTGTTGATCGGGGGAAACCTGCTGTATGTGTACGTGCTGGCGCCTCGATTGCGCGGCGCGGCCTGTGAGGTTGGCGGCACGTGCGATGTCGCGAGCCGCTTCAGCCGGGCGGTGCTGTGGGCGTCGGCGGTGATTTATTGTTTTGGAGCGTTCAGTGCTTATGCGCTGGGGCCGCTGCTGATGCGATTCGGGTAGAGAGGTTACTCAAGCGCCGTCGTAAGATCGCTGCGCAGCACACGCAGAATCTCAGCGACGCTCCAGGCTTGCGCGATGCATCCGCGCGCGGTGTGCGGCGGATCGCCGTCGTAGATCTCGTTGATGCTGCCCAGGCTATCGCCGAGCAAACTGGTCTCGAAGCTGTTGACGATCTCTTTGCAGTACGCGACGTTCTCCTTCGACCTGCCGAACGTGCGCAAGTACGCCGTGACAAACGGGCCCGTGAGCCACGGCCACACCGTGCCATTGTGATACGCGGCATCGCGGTGGTGACGGTCACCTTCGTAATGCGGATGGTAATCGGGATCGCCGGGGTCGAGTGAGCGCGGCCCAACCGGCGTGAGCAAACGATCCTTCGCCACCGTCATGATGGCCTTCCGCTTCTCGATATCGAAAAGCGTAAACGGAAGCGCGGCCGTGAATATCTGATTCGGCCGGATCTTTGCCTCATTGCCGTTCGGGCCATCGATCACGTCGAAGGCGCAGCCGGCCGCCTCGTTCCAGAACTTCGCCTCGAAGCTCTCCTTCGCCCGATCGGCCATGCCGCGCATCTTTTGCGCGTAGTCCGCCTCTTCAAACTCCGCCGCCCAGTGCGCCATCATGCACAGCGCGTTGTACCAGAGCGCGTTGATCTCAACCGGTTTGCCGATGCGCGGCGTTACCACCCAGTCGCCCACTTTGGCGTCCATCCAGGTCACCATGGTGCCTTCCTCGCCGCCGTACAACAGACCATCGCTGTCCACATGAATCTCGTAGAAGGTGCCCGATTCATGCCAGCGCATGATCGTTTTCGCGATCGGGTAGAAGACGTCCTTTACCCACGAGAGCGGACCGCCGCATTCGATGTAGCTCCACACCGCCTGAAACATCCAGAGCGTCGCGTCCATGGTGTTGTATTCGGGCGCGCCGACATCGGGGTAGTAGTTGGGGATGACGCCCTGATTCAGATGATGCAGCATGCCCTCGATCACGCCGCGCGCTTCGTCGAAATAGCCGCGCGTAATCAGGACGCCGGGCAGGCTGATCATGGCGTCGCGGCCCCACGCCGCAAACCACGGGAAGCCGGCGAGTATGACGGGCCGGTTGTTGTCCTCGCGAACCGCGCGGAACTTATCCGCCGCGCTGGTCAGCCGCGCTTCGAACGGTGAGTTTGCGATTACGCTTTTGCCGCGATATTGGTCCGTTAACGTTTTCAGCTTCTGTGCGCTATAAGTGTCGTTCTCGTCTTTGATGGACACCACGATCCAAGCCAGGCCCTTGGCGTTTAGCTCGAGCGTAATGACACCCGGCGAATAGAGGTCCTCGTGCTCGTCCATGCCCCGCTCACGCTCGACGACGTATTCGAAATCGCGCCGCCAGCATCCTTCCGCATCGAACGATCCATCCTCGCCGTACTGCATGGTTAGCTGCGGCAGACCCGGGTACGGGCTCATGCGCACTCTGCCCGGAGCGATGTCAAGCTGCTGGTTGAGCAGCGAATTGACATGCATCATGTCGTGGTAATCACGATAGGAGATATACGGGCGAACGCGAAGCGTGCAGTCGCTACTAGCGCGGTACTGGATCGCCACCGCTTGCTTGCCCTCAATCAGGAACAGGTGCTTGGTCAGTGAATGATCGCCAAGCTGGTAGCTCCAGATCGGGAACGGATCGAGCCGGAAGAGATTAAGATTTTCAAAGCCGCAGGGCTCGACGCAGTTGGTTTTGAATTGCTGCGTCGATAGCATGTACGTCTGGCCGTTTACATCCAGCTCTTCGTTTAGCGTGTTTAGCACTACGTAGCGCGCAAACGGGGGATCGAGCGCGGCGACCAGCAGGCCGTGATAGCGCCTGGTGTTCAGCTCCGCAACAGTACCCATGGCGTACGCGCCGGTCTTGTTCGTATTGACCCATTCCAAGCGGCCCGACCGCTCCAGATCCCGGCAGATCCGGCGATCCATCAAAATCGGCGCGAACCCGTATTCCATTTGCGTTACGCGGTAACCTCGTTCAGTTCTTTCGCGGCCGCGCGGCCCATGACTGTTGCGCCGCGATGCAGCATGGAATTGAGGCGCCGCTCCGCTTCCGCTCCTTCGACCAGGTCGTGCCCGTCGGTATCCGGCGCCTGCGGCAACACCAATTGATTCACAAGCCCGAAGACCGGAAGCGTGATCTCCGGCATCGCTCCGTGCAAACGCGCCATCAAATTCGCGGGCACGGAGAGGATTCGCATCGCGCATCCGCGCTTTGCCGCGCGCACGATGGTGCGTGCCGCGCGAGCCGCGCTGATCGACGTTACCGGCGTCGCCGCGCCCAGACTAAACCAGCGGAACTCGTTGGCATGGTCGCCTTTGAACTGCGCATGCAAGTGCGAACCGGTGCGCATCAGGCCGGGCACAATCGTGGTCACCTGCACGTTGTCTTTGGCGACCTCGGCGCGCAGCCCCTCCGAGAGCGCCACGGCGGCGAACTTCGCGCAAGAGTACGGAATCAGGTGCGGCACCGAAATCTTGCCGCCGATGGACGTGATATTTACGATGCGTCCGCTGTGGCGCTCGCGCATTTGCGGCAGGCAGGCCATCGTGAAATAGAACGGCCCCCAGAACATTACCGCCATCGCCTTCTCAAAATCGGCGAGGTCCATCGTTTCGATAGGACCCACCTGAATCACGCCCGCATTGTTGACGAGAATGTCGATGGAGCCGAAGCTCTGCCGCACATCCTTCACAGTTTTCTCGACATCGTCGCGGTTGG
>JAICMB010000780.1 GCA_025929455.1 Bryobacteraceae bacterium
ACCCCCGGCGGATGTTATCCGTCACCGTGTTTCCGTGGAGCCCGGACTTTCCTCGACGCTTCTTGCGAAGCCCCGCGGCCATCCGGCCATCTGACGCGGGCGCAGACTAGAGCAATGCCCCGCGCCCCGCAATCGAAGCCCTTCGGTGGCGCAAAAGTATGATACCTCAGAATTGTCACAGCGGGTTAATACAGCGCGTTTTTCGATTCAGCTTTGCGGCGATCCCGTGGCGACGGAACTTTCGCGTATCGACAGTTTGTCATCGCGCGCGAAAACACTGGCTTTTTTTGACGTGTGCCGACGCGATGCAACAACCAGCCCTTGGGTTGTGCATACCTCGTTGGAAGTACGTTGGCGCAGAACGAAACAGTTGATCGCAATTCGATCCGCGTTCGAACAAAAGCGTTTTCCTTCGCTTAATGCATTCGCGATCTGCTGTGCGCACGCGTGGAACGCAGTGTGATACCCGCGCTTTTCCGTTTCGTAATAGCGAGGTGACGCATGGGACTAATGTATAACGACAATATCGAAGCCACAGTGATGGGGCCCAATGGGAAATGGCTTTCGCTGGCCGATCTGCCGGCGCCGGACACCAAGCGTTGGGTACCGCGCCGCAAGGCGGAAGTCGTTGCGGCGGTGCGCGGCGGCCTTCTTTCGCTCGAAGATGCTTGCGAGCGCTATGCACTGACAGTGGAGGAATTCCTGAGCTGGCAGCGCAATGTCGAGCGCTACGGCCTGCAGGGCCTGCGCGCCACGCAGCAATTTGAGCATCGCGACAACGATCGCCACAGCAAGCACAGCAGAAGCGATCAACACGATCATCGCCATCACACCTGAGCACCCGGGACTTGGTTTCAGGCCAGGGCGATATCGACAGCCGACAGCGCGTGCAGCGTGGCAGTATCGTAGAGCGGGACGCTCGCGTGCTCGGCTTTCAGCAGAATGGGAAATTCGGTGCAGCCGAGAACGACGCCTTGCGCGCCGCGGCGGACCAGCTTCTCCATGATCGCGGCGCAGACGGCGCGGGATTCGTCGTTGAAATTTCCGCGCGCCAATTCCTCGTAGATGATGCGCTGGAGCGCGGCGCGATCCTCTTCCTCGGGCGTCAGCACCTCGACGCCGAATTTTTTCGCGAGCCGGTCTGAGAGTACGCGGCCGTCTTCCATCGTATAGCGCGTGCCGATGAGGCCGACGGTGTGAAAGCCGTCGCGCCGGATCGCCTCGCCCAGCGGATCGGCGATGTGGAGCAGCTTCACGCCAGACTTTTCCATGTCGTCGAACACCAGATGCATGGTGTTGCAGCAAAGCATGACGAAATCCGCGCCGCCGCGCGCGAGGGTCGAGCAGATGCCCGCCAGTTCCTGCCCGGCTTCGCGCCACTTGCCGGTGCTCTGCAGCTTCTCCATCTCGCCGAAGTCCACCGAATACATGAGCGACTTCGCCGAATGCAGACCGCCGAGGCGTTTCTGGATTTCGCGATTGATGAGCTGGTAATAGACCGACGAGCTTTCCCAGCTCATGCCGCCGATCATGCCGATGGTTTTCATGGGCAAAGAGTAACCCGGCGCTGCGGCGGCGCCAGCGTGATTTGGCGCATGGCAGCTAGGCCGAGAGGACCTGCGTCGTTTCGCTTTGCGCCAGAAGATCGGCGAGGATGCGCCCGCATTCCTCATCCCACATGCCGTCGAGCTTGGACGTGCGGAAATGGCGTTGGAAGGCCGTGACGACTTTTTCCGTCGGCACGTCCACTTCCGGTGAAACACCGTAGCCCAAGCGCGCGAGTGCTTTCTCGAACGGTTCTGTGAGCGCATGGAACCCGCCGGCGGGCCACAGGCCGATGCCGTATTCGGCGAGGCTTTTCCAAGGGAAGAGTTCGCCCGGATCT
>JAICMB010000144.1 GCA_025929455.1 Bryobacteraceae bacterium
GCCATGTCCGCCTGAAATCCCAGCGTCTTCGGACGCCCTACCATTTCGAGCAGCTCAACGTTGCGCCGCCAGCTATGCATCGCGCCCCAGCAGATCTCGCCCTCTGCCGCGAGCCGCTCGCCGTAATCTTCCGCGATGTCGCACGCAGCGCGAAACGTCTTCGCGATCAGCTTGGTGTTGCCCGCCGGATCCTTCGCCCATTCCGCCGCGCTCGTAGCGGAGTCGATGCGGATGATGCCGCTGCGGCGCACACCCAATTCGCGCAGCTCGCGTCCAATGCGGCACGCTTTTTCGACCTGTTCGAGGAAACGCCCGCGTTCTTCCTCGTTGCCCATCGCCGAGCCGCCGCCCGTACCAGGCCACACCGGCGCGACGAGCGATCCGGCCCGCAGGTCTCGCGACGTAAGCTGATCGGCCAACTCCCGCAACTCGTCGCCGGACGCGTCGATGCTGGTGTGCGGCAACGAGAGAAACAGATCGACGCCATCGAAACGAACGCCGTCCACTTCCGCGGTGGCGGTGAGGTTCAGCATCGTTTCCAGATCGATGGGCGGTTCGGAATCGGGACCCTTGCCCACCAGTCCCGGCCACATCGCGTTATGCAGCGCTGGGTATTTATGCGGCATGGAAGTCGGTAGTATATCAGCGCAGACGCGCTAATCCGAAATTACGGGCAATAACTCCGGGATTTCCTTGCCGCCTTCGAGATCCAAATACCGCACGTCCAGCAATCGCGACGTGTCGATATTGCCCATCGCCGACAGCAGCGAGTCTTTCAAATGCGGATGCTCTTTCTCTATTTCTGCAAACAAACCGCGCAGCGAGCGCCGCACGGTTCCCGTCCGCAGCGAACAATCGCACGGTACAATCGGCGCGCCCAGCGCCTCCGCATAAGCGCGCGTGACATCCTCGGTCACATACACCAGCGGCCGGATCAACCGGAAATCTTTCTGCCTTGAGTACGTCACCGGCGGCAGCGCACTCACTCGTCCGGTAAACATCGCGTTGCGCAGGAACGCCTCGCAGAAATCGTCCGCCGTGTGTCCGAAAGCAATCACGTTCGCGGCCAAGCCGCGCGCGATTTCGTAGACGGCGCGCCGCCGGTAGCGGCTGCACAGATCGCAACCATGCCCCGGCTGTTCGTCGAGCAAGCGCAGGGACGGCTTGTCGCGATAATACGTCCAGTCGACGCCGCGCGCCCGCAGCCAGTCTCCCAGCGGTTCCACCGGCCGCAGAAACTTGCCTTGCTCTACCGTGAACGCGCAGACCGTAAACTGCACCGGCGCGCGCTTCGCGAGCAGCAGCAATGTCTCAAGCAGTGCGATGGAGTCCTTGCCGCCCGAGACGGCAACGGCGACGCGATCGCCGTCGCGAATCATCTTGAAACGCGCGATCGCCTCGCCGGTCTTGCGCAGCAGTGTTCTTTCGAGATCCAAATCCGATTATCGCAGCCGGCGTAAATTTGGCCACGCTCGCAGCGGGGCAGTCAAGCTCTGCTGGCTGTCGTCGCGTTAAGTTCGTCGTGGGGTAGGCTTTCAGTCGGCGGCCGGTTTCCAAACCGGCCTCCTGCGGGATTCAGCCAGGCCCGAAGAGCCGGACCTGGAGGTCCGGCGCAGACGTGGACGTCTGCCCCACGCACTTTGCCCGCTGTTATCGCTTCCGCTGCAGCGCCCGCCGGCACGCGTCCGCAATGTTTTTCGCCGTCAGCCCGTACTTCTCGAGCAAGCCTTCCGGCGTACCCGATTCCGCGTACGTGTCTTGAATGCCGACGAACTCCATAATGCAGGGCTGCGTTTCGGTGACGACGTGCGCCACGCGGACCCCCAGCCCGGAGTCCACCAGGTGCTCCTCGGCCGTGACGATCGCGCCCGTTTCGCGGGCCGCCTTCGCGATCGCGTCGCGATCGAGGGGTTTGATGGTGTGGATGTCCAACACGCGCGCCGACACGCCTTCGCTCTCGAGCGCCTCTGACGCGCGAATGGCTTCCGCGACCATCAGGCCGGTCGCGACGATCGTCACGTCCTGGCCTTCGACGAGCTCGATCGCTTTGCCCACTTCGAACTTCTGATCCGGCTGATACACAACCGCCGCCTTCAAACGGCCCGCGCGAATGAAGACCGGTCCGAACAACTCCGCCGCCGCGCGCACGATTGCCGACATCGACACCTCATCCGCCGGTGAAAACACGGTGAACCCTGGCAGCGAACACGCCAGCCCGATATCCTCGATGCTCATCTGCGAGGGGCCGTCCTCGCCGATTGAAATGCCGCTGTGCGTTCCGACCGCCTTCAAATTCACGTGCGGAAATGCCGCCGTCACGCGCAACTGCTCAAAACCTTTGTTCAGCAGGAACACCGAGAAGCTGGACACAAAAGGAATCTTGCCGCCCTCAGCGAGCCCGGACCCGATGCCGACCATGTTGGCTTCCGCAATCCCGCACTCGAAGAAGCGGTCCGGAAATTCCTTGGCGAACAGGTTCGTGTAAGTAGACTTCGACAGGTCCGCGTCGCACACGACGATGTTCGGGTTCTCGCGCCCGAGCTCCGCGAGCGTCTTGCCGAACGCCTCGCGCGTGGCCATTCCCAGCTTCAGTTCGTATTTCGTTTTTACCGGCATTATGCAAGCTCCTGCAGCGCCGTCTGCATTTCCTGCTGCGTCGGCGCGGTTCCGTGAAATTTCGGATTGTTCTCCATGAACGATACGCCCTTGCCCTTCACGGTATGGGCGATGATCGCCGTCGGCCGCGTGCGCGTTGCGGCCGCTTCCGCGTAGGCGCGCTGCAGATCCGCGATGTTGTGGCCGTCGCAATCGATCACGTGCCAATTGAAGGCGCGCCATTTGTCGGCCAGGGGCTCGAGAGGCATGATGTCGTTCACGAAGCCGTCAAGCTGAATGCGGTTGTAGTCGACGATCGCGACCAGATTGTCGACATTCTTGGCGCCACCGAACATGGCCGCTTCCCAGATCTGTCCTTCCTGAATCTCGCCGTCTCCCAGCACCACGTACACACGCGACGGCGAGCTGTCGAGCTTGGCCGCGAGCGCCATGCCGATGCCGAGCGAAAGCCCTTGCCCGAGCGAACCCGTCGACGCTTCGAGCGCCGGAATGAATCGCACATCGGGGTGCCCCTGGTAAATCGATCCCAGCTTGCGCAGCGTATTCAGTTGATCCTTGGGCGTGTAGCCGGACTCGGCGAGCACGGCGTACAGCACCGGTGCGGCGTGACCTTTGGACAGAATGAAGCGGTCGCGCTCCGGCCATTTTGGATTCGCAGGATCGTGGCGTAGTACGTCGAAATACAACGTGACGAGAATCTCGACGGCGGAAAGCGATCCGCCCGGATGGCCGGATTTAGCCGCCGTGATCATTTCGATAATGTCGCGGCGGACTCGTTTCGCTATGTCCTGAAGTTGCTGGACGTCGCTGGTTTTAGTCATAGCAGATTATTTCATTAGGGTAGTAATTGCCCTGCGATCAGAGCGCCAGCATAACGACGCCCGCCGCCACCACGCAGGCGCCGAACCAGCGCTGCCAAGAAACGTGCTCGCCCAGCAGATATTGCGCGAGAAAGGTTTCGAGAATGTAGCTTGATGTCGTGGCCGGAACGGCGAAACTGAGCGGCGCGATCGACAACAGCGAAAGCAGGCAGAAGAACGATATCGCCATCGCCACGACGCCGCCGACAACGAAGGCGTTGCGCGCCAGAGCGAGCAGCAGTTTCTTCATGGCGCCCGCGCCGAAATCCTCCACCTCGCCATGACGCTTCATGCCGGCTGTATTGAGGAGATCGCCGGTTGCGTTGAATACGACGATGAGGCCCACCAGTGTCCATGTCACTGCCGCACCTGGTGACGGTCCTGGGCGTGTTCCGGTGTCGTGCGTGGCACGGTCCGCCCGACGATAATGGCGCCGACGACGATCAGGGCGATGCCGCCCCAGCGCGTGGGAGGGACGTCCTCCTGCAGAACGAAGCGCCCTAGGATTGCGGTCAGGACGTAGGCCATCGCGGTCACCGGCAGGACATAGCTCAGGTCCGCCCAACTCAGCAGTGACAGTTGCGAGATCAGCCACAGCGCGAGCAGGCAGATGCCGCCGATTACCCAGGGATTGAGCATGGCCTTGAGATAGGGCAGGATAGACAGCGACACTGTCTGGCCCACCTCGTGCATGCCCTGGCTGAGCGCGAAGTTGCCAAATACGTTAAAGATAATGACCGCCGCCGTGAGTACGCGCGTCTTGCGGCGGATTTCCGCGGCTTGCGGGTCCATCAGACGCTGGTAGGACGCCGGCGCCTGCCACGCCAGTACAGTTTTCTCGCGCCGACCTAAGCTAACCTCCAGATTAGATGCGCGCCTACCTGTTTCTGTTCGCCGGCGTGTTGCCGCTCGCCGCCGCCAATGCTCATATCGACTACGTGACTTATCTCGGCGGCTCGGCGACGGATCGCGCCGTTGCGGTAGCGGTCGACGGGGCAGGGGATCCCATCATCGCCGGTACGACATCGTCGCCCGACTTTCCGCTGACCTCGGGCGCGCTGGGCTCGCCGGTGAAAGGGCCGTGCGCGTTTTTGACGAAGTTAAACGCGAACGGCACGGCGATCCAGTGGTCGGTGTGCTTGCAGAATCTGGGCTCGACGGCGATGACTCTGGACGCGAGCGGCAATATCTATTTGCTCGCGTTGAATGGAACCGCATCGCAAGTGGTCAAGATCACGCCTGATGCGAGTGCGGTGGTTTGGACTACGACGGTGCCTCTGCTTTCGACCGCTATTGCGGTGGATAGCGATGGCAATGTCTACGTCGCGGGCGCGGCCACGAACGATTTAGCGGCTACGTCCGGAGCTTTTCAGCGGCAACTCGTGCCCGGCACGTGCCCCGGGGCGCATCCGACGGCTACGACGCCGTGCGCGGACGGATTCGTGATAAAGCTGTCGCCGCTTGGGCAGACGCTATTCGCGACTTACCTGGGAGGCAAGGGCAGCGATACCCCGCACGCTGTCGCTGTGGACACCTTTGGAAATGTCTGGGTCGCGGGCGAGACGGTATCGCCTGATTTTCCTGTGACGGCGGACGCGCTGCAGCGGACGTTTCACGGAGAAATCGATTTCGGTCCGCTGCAATTCGGCGACGGGTTCATTGCGAAACTCGACCCGACCGGCTCCAAGCTGCTTTACAGCAGTTACCTGGGCGGTAGCGGGCCGGACGCGGTAAAGGCGATGGCCATCGATGAGAGTAATTCGGTGTACGTGACAGGAGGAACGCAGTCAGGTGATTTTCCGACGACGCCGGGCGCGCTGCACACGGCAGATTGCGTGCAATTGCTCGGGGCTGTCGCCATCGCGTTCGTATCGAAATTTGCGCCCGGCGGTACGTTAACGTATTCCGCGACTGTCCCAGGCGGCGCTGCTGCTTCGATCGCGATCAATAAAGACTACGAAGCGGTGCTCGCGGCGTACTCGGGTCCGGGAAACGTCATTCCTGTCCAACGGGTTCCACCAGCAGCGTGCGCTGGAGCCGCCTCTCCTGGGCTCATTAAGCTCAGCGCAGACGGATCTGCGATCACCGGTTCCGCTCTCGTGTCGGGCGGCAGCGTGGCGCTCGATGCGGCCGGCCGGGCGGGCGTACACGGCGGGCCTGACGTACTCGCTCGCATTCTTTGCGACACCGGGCACTTTTGAAGCCGAGTACCAGGGCGGAGACTCCGACGCGTTCGCTGCGCGCGTCGATTTCTCGCAAGCGCAAGGCGTCATGCTCACGTGCATAGTGAACGCGGCGACTCTGCTTGCCGGCAATCCGTCGCCTTCTCCGCGAGGCGAAGTCGCACCCGGAGAAATCGTGACGCTGTTCGGGACGGGATTTGGCGCGGCGAGCGCAGTGTCATTCGATGGATTGCCGGCGCCCATCCTGTACACGAGCGATACGCAGATCAACGCGGTGGTCCCGTTCGGCATCGCCGGGCCGGTGACGTTCGCAACTGTGTCCACGAATGGCGAGTCCTGGGGACCGGTACGGCTGCCAGTAGCGGATGCGGTACCTGGAATTTTTCAGACCAATTCCACTGGCTCGGCGGCGGCACTCAATCAAGACGGAAGCGGTAACAGCATCTCGAATCCCGCGCAGCCCGGAACGGCAGTCGCGCTTTTCCTAACAGGGTTGGGCCGCTGGAATGTGTCGGCACCCGACGGCTCGTTGGGTCCGCTTGTGCCGCCCTTTCCCGCGCCGGTGCTGGGCGTCAGCGCGCAAGTGGACGCCATTAGTGTGCCCGTGTTGTACGCAGGGCAAGCGCCGGGGCTGATCCTCGGAGCGGCTCAGGTCAACATCCTGATTCCCGAAAACGCGCCAAACGGCATCGGCTATGTTTCCATCTATGTAGGAAACTACGTGTCGCAGTCACAACTGTGGGTGAAATAGCCTTTGCAAAGACACGAAGCCCGGGGCACTGCTGCCCCGGAGTTCATTTGATCGTTTGCGCACCGGTCAGGCGACGTGTTCCGTCCTGCTGCGGCTGAGAATTTCGTTCATCTGAACATACCCGGCTACGCCGCGGTTGGCGTTCGCCTCCGGTGTATACTGGACCACCACGCACCGATGGGGCCTCTTCACCCTCGGCCGGACTTCGTTGGATCGAACCACGTAGTCCGTGCGGAGTTCGGCCACCGGCACTTAACTAGCGAAGCCGGTTACTTCATCCGTCCGGCGCGATACAAATCCCAAACTTTCGCGTATATCGCGGCCTTGCTCTTAGCCTGGGCTGCGGCTTTGTCCTCGGCAGCGTCAATCTGGGCCTGCGATGTCGCCTTTGGTGCTACTGCAAGCTCCGCTCCCTTACGCGCTACCTGCACCGGGTCCGTCTCGGGGAAGCCGGCATCGCTGAAGAGTTCATCGCTAGGTTCGCCAAGCTTGGCAGCCACCGGGAACATGCCCTCTACTCCCAAGCCGCCCTTTTGCGGAAAGGTCGCAATACGCTGCACCTCTACACAGCCGAGCGAGGGCGCGTACCATGATGTCTCCGTCATGTCCGGGTCAGCGCGCGAGGTCATGACCGTCTTAACAGAACCGACACCGGGCAGATATACCGTCTGATTATCGACGGCCGTTTCATTCTTTGCGAGTGCGGAAACGCCCGCGAACGTTTTCAGGCAGTTTTGTGAAGGATCGAGATGCCGAAGCAGCAGGTGGTCGGCGGCCTCCTTTACTTGCGGAAACGTGGTTTTCGCCTGTATGCTCGACATGATCTCCACGCGGAAATAACCGTCTGGACGGTACAGCTCAAGTAGCCGGTCGAACTTCGAATTGGCATCGTCCATGGATGTGTGTCCGGTGTCATGTGTCCAGTAATAGGTGCCGGACACTGAATAATCGGGCCGGTATGCGAATACGCGGACGGCATGTTGTTGTGGATTGCCATTGAAGCTAACTACCTCTGAAAACGTCAGCGTGCACGCGGCCATCAGGGGCGGAGGTTGCTGCGCCTGCACATTAGCGATGTATTTGCCTGCAAAGTAAATAAAAGGAACCGCAATTGCACA
>JAICMB010000544.1 GCA_025929455.1 Bryobacteraceae bacterium
ATCGAGCGTGCCGCCAACGTCCGCCTCGAGGACGATCGCTGCATGCTGCAACTGCTGCCGCAGGACTTTACGCTTAATGGCCGCGCCGGCTATCGCCATCCGCGCGGCTCCGTTTGCAAGCGCCTCGAAGCCAACGTCTACATCATCACCGCCGCATCGCAGGAACACGATCTACTGGTCGGCGCGGCGCACCAGGCGCATCTCGCGGTGGAAGAGACGCTGTACGAGCCTGTTGCCGCCGCCTACGCCTGCGTGCTTCCCGACGACCGCGGCCGCGGAGTCGCGGTCATCGATATCGGTTCACATTCCACCGACATGGCCATCTACGACGGCGAAGCGCTGCTCTCCGCTCGCCACCTGCCCGTTGCGGCCGACCACTTCACTCGCGACGTTGCGTTCGGCCTGAAGGCGGCGTACGAAGACGCGGAAAAATTGAAAGTTGAATACGGCTGCGCCATTCTCGGACTCACGGCCGATAACAGCATTATCGAAGTGCCGTCGCCCGAGGGCCGCGCGCCCCGCGAAGCGCAGCGCAAGTATCTCAACTTCATTCTTGAATCGCGCGCCGAACAGTTGTTCGAGATGGTGCAGGACGAGCTGAAGCGCTGCGGCATGGACGGCAATCTTCTGGAAGGCGTCGTGCTCACGGGCGGCGGCGCGCTGCTGAACGGCATGTGCGATGTCGCGGAGCGCATTCTCAACTGTCAATCCCGCAACGGCCTGCCGGCCGGCATCGACGGGTGGCCCGACGAGCTGTCCAGCCCCGCGTGGACGACGGCCGCGGGCCTCGCCATGTACTCGGCGCGTCTGCAGTTGAGCCGCGAGGAAAAAAAGAAAGCGCCCGGCCTGATCGGGCTCGTTTTGAAGTAGTGTTTTTGCGGTAAACAGGGGAGAGGAAAGATGGACGGGTTGAAGTTCTCGATCGAAGAAGAAACGCTGCTCGGCACGAAAATCAAAGTGGTCGGCGTGGGCGGCGGCGGCTGCAATGCGGTCGCGCGGATGATGAGCGAAGGCGTGCCCGGCGTCGAGTTTTACGTCATCAACACCGACGCGCAGGCGCTGAATGCCTCGCCGGTGCCGAACAAAATTGTCATCGGATCTAAGGTCACCAATGGCCTCGGCGCCGGCTCCGATCCCGCTCTGGGCCGGCAGGCGGCACTCGAAGATACGGAAAAGATCATCGAGGTGCTCGAGGGCGCCGACATGGTGTTCGTGACGGCGGGACTCGGCGGCGGAACGGGGACTGGTGCCGCACCGGTGATCGCCTCGCTATCGAAAGAACTGAACGCGCTTACGGTTGCTGTCGTTACGAAACCGTTCGGCTTCGAAGGCCCGCGCCGCATGAAGCAAGCCTCCAAAGGCTTGGCGGAATTGGGCGCGACCGTTGACACCGTCATTTCGGTTCCGAACGATAAGCTGCTGGGTCTTGTGCCTAAGGGCACCAGCTTCTTCGAAGCATTTCGCGTGGCCGACGACATCCTGCGACAGGCCGTGCAGGGCATCAGCGACATTATTGTCACGCCCGGTCTCATCAACCGCGATTTTTCGGATATACGCGCGATTATGCTGGGCATGGGTTATGCCGTGATGGGCTCGGCAGCGGCGCGCGGCGAGAATGCGTCGATCGAGGCGGCGCGCCAGGCGATCACGTGTCCGCTGATGGAAGAAGGCGGTGTGAAGGGCGCGCGCGGCGTGCTCATCAACATCACTGGATCGAGCCGCCTCGGCCTGCACGAGGTGAATGAGGCGTGCTCGCTGATCCGCGCTGCGACCCAGAACGAAGAGGTGCAGATCAACTTCGGCGTCGTGCTCGAAGAAGCGCTGGACGACGAAGTGAAGATCACGGTCATCGCGACCGGCTTTCAGCGCGAGCACCTGCCGGAGATCGGACGGCGTGTAGAAACTTTCATCGAAGCGCCGCCACCCGCGATTGCGGCTCCGCCCGCGCCGGAACCCGAACCCGAGCCCTTGCGCGCCGAAGAAGAACCGGTTCACGCCGCAGCCGCGGCCGCACCCGAACCCGAGCCCGAACCGGAGCCCGAAATGGATGATTTCGAAGTGCCGGCGTTTCTGCGGCGCGGGCGGCAGTTGTATCAGTGACGAATCGCTCGAAGCTGTAGCATGGAAGCGGAGCCGCCATGTCCAGCTTCGCGGAGTTTATCGCGCAAAACTACGAATCCAGCGTGGAACTGATCTGGGATTACCCCGCGCGCGGGCGCGCCGTCGCCCGGTTCGCGATTGACACACTCAAAGCGACCGTGTCGTTCGAGCAGCGCGAAAGCAATGGGGCGTGGCATGTTGCGTTTGAGGTCGCCGATACCGACGTAACCCATGCCGCGCGCTCATCGTTCGCGCTGTTCAACGGTGTGTTTCAAGCCACGCGCGAGTTCCTGGAAGTGCGTGAACCGCAAACCGTTGTGTTCGCCGCGACAGATGCGCGCCTCGCGCAAATCTACCGCACTTACCTGCACCGCGAATCCGGCAATCTCACTCGTCTCGGGTACCGAACCGACGAGCGCCGCATCGAGCCGTTCACGGAATATGTTCTGACACGCATGACACCGTCAGCTTGGCGCGAGTAGCTACCGCGCGGCAGCGCTGGGAAAATGGCGCATGAATTGGCCCGTGCCCATCCGTGCACGCCCACGAAAGAACTTGCTCGGCGCTCGTCAGGTTTTTGGGAACGCGGTACTCCTCCCGGATATGTTGTGCGACTTGTGCTCTGAACGGCAGAAACGACGTGAGCCGCTGCTGCTTGAGGTCATATGCAACCGCTTCGCTGCATAGAAACGCGGCGACGGACGCACTGCCGGGCGGCCAGTAAACGTCGGCGGACTCCATAAATGTATCGGCGCGATTTTCAACGAGTGTGACGGTCCTGTTCCCATCGCGAAGTACAATGCGCAGTCCAGCCTCGTTTATCGGAAACGGCTGCGATATTTCCACCTGCGCGCCCCCGTGTGGACTTGCGAACGTGACTTTTCTTTCCCATCCGCAGGCTGCGACGAAACAACTCCAAACAACCAACGCGAGAGTGGCGCAAACCGGAAGCGACGTACGCACGAAGGACTCGGAACTCACGTCAACACCCACAGTTCTTGATCAAACGGAGCAGCCGGGAGGCAACCGGCTCCTATAATTCCACTCTTTCCCCCCGCTCCGGCGCCACGGCCTCCACGCC